>NZ_RZTF01000036.1:15919-30383 GCF_004023175.1 Mesorhizobium sp. M7A.F.Ca.MR.362.00.0.0 | reverse complement strand
GGTAACATCCGAGAGCTCGAAAACTGCGTTCAACGGACGGCAGTTCTGGCGACGGGTCCATCAATCCTCAGAACTGACTTTGCCTGTTACGCGGATCAGTGCTTGGCCGCGGCGCTGTGGAAGAACGGACAGCCGACGTCAGAGAAGTCGACTACGATCGAGCCTTCCGCCGCCTGTGCCGCCCCGCCCGTCGGCGACGGGCAAGCGCCGATAGGCCCTGCCACGACTCGTGGTAGGGTGCCCGATGCCGATACGGTCATTGCTGCCATGGAAAAGTGTGGCTGGGTGCAGGCAAAGGCGGCGCGCCTGCTCGGTTTGACCCCGCGCCAGATCGGCTACGTGCTGAGAAAACGCGGTATCGAGATCAAGCGTCTCTGAAACAACCCGCCGAGCAAGAGCTGGAGCAGGTCAAGCATTGGTGCTCTGGCGCCGAGCCCATCGGCCAGGCTTACGAAGTGGGTGTGAACAGCGCTGCCAAGATTCCGGCCGTGTGCTTTCTACCACCAGTCGTACTGGGGCTCTGCGACTGACAAACTAAAAAGGAGTAATCCTCTGGCGGGACCTGGTCGATACATTAGCTGATGGCTTACCGCTCGATATCACGCAATCTGAGATGGGCATGAAAGTGAGTTCGACCGCTGGACAGTTGCCGACTTCGTCAGGTATTGGCCCCTGCGACCGGTTGATCTCCGATATCCAAATTCTTGGAAGTTGGTCGAGACGAAACTGTCGCCCCGGCTCGTGACCGACCGCGCGCCCGGCAAAATCGAGTTACAAAGTTGCCGAGGCAGTTTGATGTGCGTTCCTGCATCACTGTACGGGACACGACCTGACGGGAGACTATGATGCGTAGCCAAAAAGAAAAGATGCTCGCAGGCGAGTTTTACAATGCGGCGGATCCGGAGATCCAAGCTGACCTGTTGGCAACCGGGGCTTGGCTCAAGCGGTACAATGATACGCTGGGGCAGACCACGGGGCATTGGCATGAGCTTTTGTCCGAGCGGCTGGGAGAGGTTGGGCGCGGAACGGTCATCCGTCCGCCCTTTTTTTGCGACTACGGATTCAATATCCGCATTGGAGCCAATGCCTACATCAACTTCAACTGCGTTATTCTTGACGTGGTAGAGGTCAAAATCGGGCAAGGAACGGCAATTGGGCCTGCTGTGCAGATTTATACCGCCGATCATCCACATGATGCCGAGCAGCGGCAGGCCGGCCTGCAGGTCGGGCGTCCTGTTCACATTGGCAGCCGTGTCTGGATCGGCGGTGGAGCAATCATTCTGCCTGGCGTCACGATTGGTGATAATGCAGTGGTAGGCGCTGGCTGCGTGGTCACACGAGATGTTCCCGCCGGGGCAAAGGTAGTGGGAATTCCTGCTCGCGTGGCCGACCCACATAAACAGGCATAATCAACCTCGTTGACCCTGGAGGTGCATGCGAACTGTCGAAACTGTGCCGAATTTTTGTCGAAGCCATTGAGCGCTGCATATGTTGTCGCGACTCGGGCGCTTCAGTTCTTTTGCCACGGGGGTCACAAGATCATGTGCGTAATGCCGCCGCAACGTGCTCACGTCCCGCAGCAGCGGACCCTTTCACATGGCCCAACGAATTCAGAGCCTACGTTGTGCTGCCACTAGCATTACTGCTCACGAATGTATTCCCAACTGAGTTTTCGCCCTTGGAGGCAAGCAGCGACTCACCAGCAATCGCCGGCCATTAATCCTGGCTAGCATCGACCCCGACG
The DNA here is from genome assembly GCF_004023175.1 of Mesorhizobium sp. M7A.F.Ca.MR.362.00.0.0. Lineage (NCBI taxonomy): Bacteria > Pseudomonadati > Pseudomonadota > Alphaproteobacteria > Hyphomicrobiales > Phyllobacteriaceae > Mesorhizobium > Mesorhizobium sp. M7A.F.Ca.MR.362.00.0.0. Next base: position 28,639 of record NZ_RZTF01000036.1, on the reverse strand, counting down.
AGGCGAGCCGCGGCGTTGCGGATCGGCATGTCGATGACCGTGATTGCGCCTTCGGCAAGGAAACGACGTTCGTTTCTGGTCAGCGTAGCCGAATCGATCACCGCAAAATGTGGGCCAGTGGAGCGCTTCATCAGCTGTCTGGCATATGTGCGCAGCATCTGATCGTTGAAGCGGCAGCCCACGAAGAAAAAACCCCGGTTGACGCGCCGTTGCTTCACCGCGTCCGGGATCGGCGTCTGGATATCAATTTCGGTTAGGACTTCGACGTAATCGGAATCAGCCACGAGGAAGTTTGCCGCCGGCCTGACGCTGCCGTGCGGCGCATAGAGCACCGTCCTAGCCACTTGTTCGGCCTCGAGTTCTGTTCCTGACAAATCGTAAGTTCTCGTCCAGATGTTACCGATTCCGGTCGCGCGCGTCGTTCCTTGTATCTCGACAACGTCTGTTTGGCCGGCCTCTGCAAGGGCTGCTCGCATGGCGCCATCGTACCAGCTGTCGATGATGACAGACAGTTGAAGGGTTGCGAGCCAGGCGTGAAGAACGGTCGGCTCGGCGGGGGCTGCGAATATCTCCGCCATCCACGCTTGGAGAGTCCGACGATGTCGGCGCTGCTCGATAAACTGCGCGACCGACCACATATTGGTGCGAATCCTGGAAGGGGCAGGCGCCCGCTTGTTGAGGGCCGCGGCGACATCTTCAGGGGTGCAAGGTACAGGGGATTCCGGTGGGTTAAGCTGCAGAAGACCAGGACCGAGATAGGGGATCACTCGATCGGCCTTGAGAGCGCCGTTCAGCAGGTCAATCAGTTTTTTGGCAAAACTGCCCCGGACGACGACGAGATGGTCCCAGCTCAGCATCGTGTTCATACGCGTTTCCTCTCCGCCACTGAACCCACCGGCATCAGGCCCCGTCGGAAATCTTCATCGCCTCGACGGTGATCGGCAAACGCGTGTCGCGCGGAAGGTCGGGCAGCATGAGCCGCCAACCGTTCCTGAGCGTCACGGTCCCGCCCCATAAGTCAGCGTTCTCAATCTCGGTGATCGGCTCTTCGAGATCCTTCTTGGGGACATAAGCCGACAAGCCAGTAGCGGTCCTGCGAATCATTACTTTCATCCGGCTGTTCCCCCGTTGGAAATGCCTTCAGCTCCGCAGGGAACCTCGACTTTGTCGAGGCTAATGAGTTCGCGCGCTCGCATGCCGACGACCGTGCCACGATCGATCCATTCGACCGCATAGATGAAGAATTGCTGGAGAAAGGTTCCAATGTCGCGCACGTAGCCTTCGTCGCCCTTCCGCACGAGGTTTTCGCCGATCTCCTTGCCGGGATAGGTGCCGTCGTTTTTTATGTGGCGTATCGCACGGACCCGCTCACCCTGCATGAACCGTGGCGGTCTGCCGATTTCGACCTCCTGTTCGCGTCTGGACCACATGCTGTCCATTCCTTTCTCGAGGCTTTTGTTGTGGTCGCGGGTTGCAGGCGTCGTCGTGCGGCGAACCCGACCGTTTCGGTAGGAATCAAGCGGGAACGCAGGTTTTCGGTACCGGACAGACCGACACGCATTGCTGCGTATCGAAGGCCTCCTTGCATTCGGTGCACTTGTTTGGATCGATCACATAGGCGTCGCCCTTGAACTTGATCGCTTCCGAAGGACATTCGAACTCGCAGGCCCCGCATTGGGTACATTGGGATGCGATGATCTTTAAAGCCATTCTAACTCCTGGTTATCGGACGAGACGGCTCAGGCCGTCGCCGCTAGTGGTCTGATCCCAAACTCTGCCGCGTAAAGTGCGCTGACTGCGGTCTCGATGTAGTCATGGCCATAGGCGTCGGTTACGCGCAGTCCAACTCGCGAGAGTTGTTCCTTCGGGCGATTTCCGATCTTGGCGCATAGCACTATGTGTATGCCTTCGAGCGCTGCGATGACGCCCTCGAGGATGGCGTCTTCGCCCCCGCCTCCGAGGCAATACCGCTCGACCTTCCGATGCCCGACCAAGCTGATCCCTCTAGGCGAGACTTCATAAACCTGGAATTCCTTCGCGTGGCCGAAGTGTTCGTTGACCCGTCCACCTCCCTTAGTGGCCACCGCAACCAGAAGCGACTTTTCGGAGTCTGTTGCCTTGACCATACCGATGGCCTCGCTCCTCGCCGCCTCATGATCACGGCGCTCGTGTGCGACCACCTGCCGATAGGCCTGACGCTTGCCAGCATCGTAGGCGACATCGTCGGGAATACCGTCCAGCGTGAATTCCTGGCCACGATCTTCACCGAGCAGGCCGACAGCATCTGCCCGGCACTGCCGGCAGTGGCGCATCAACTTGGCGCCACCTTCAAGTCGATCCTGAAGAGCCATCATCTCCGTTGCCGTTGGGCCGCGCTGCCCGATGAGTCCGTAGTGGGTACCGTGCGCCGGGTCCGAAATCAGAGGCATCACGTTGTGCAGAAACGCGCCCCGCTCCCTGACCATTTTGTTCACCTCAAACAGGTGCTGGTCGTTCACTCCAGGAATCATCACCGAGTTGATTTTGGTGAGGATGCCGCGCGCGCTCAGCATCTCCAGGCCCAGCATCTGCCGCGCGTGCAAGATTCGAGCGGCTTCGATGCCGAAGTAGCGGCGATTTTCATAAAAGATCCATGGATAGATCTTCGCGCCGACTTCCGGGTCGACCATGTTGATGGTGATCGTCACGTGATCAACATTCATTTCGGCAAGCTCGGCGACATGGTCCGGCAGCACGAGCCCATTAGTGGAGACGCACAGCTTTATGTCGGGGATTTCCCTGATGACGCGGTCGAACGTTGCCTTCGTTTTCTCCCAATCGTAACAGGCATCCCCCGGCCCAGCGATGCCAAGAACCGAAAGCTGCGGAACTTTGTTGGCAACGGCGATGACCTTGCGTAGCGCTTGGTCGGGCGTCAACTTCTCAGACACAACACCAGGCCGGCTCTCGTTGGCGCAATCGTATTTGCGATTGCAATAGTTGCACTGGACATTGCAAGCCGGCGCGACCGCCACATGCATACGCGCGAAATAATGATGCGCTTCCTCCGAAAAGCAGGGGTGATCCTTGATCCTTTCCCAAATAGCCGGATCCTCTTCGCCCGGGCTGGTCGGCGACGAGCCGTAGGAAGACGATGCGCAGCCACCGGATTTCGCGGCTGCCAGAAGACCCTCGGATGTCGTGCTAGTCGGCCCCTCAATCGAAACTGTCGGTGAGGACATCAAACGGCTCCGTTGCTGGTAACGTCGCGGTTCAAGGTGCAAGAGCCATACCAACTGAAAAAAGCGGCTTCAGTTCACTATTCGGGTCGATATCGCATTGTGTCAGGCCGGCGCGACACAATTTTGTCCTGCTTGCGACAGTGCAAGTCCAAATCCGTTCAGAAGCACGAAGCACTCCTTGTCGCGCACAGGGCGCGCAAGACCACTGGCCTGACGATTGGCTCATCAGGCTCTTAGAAGTTCCTTCACCTCGATACTATGCCGGCGTATCGCCTAGCCGACTTGTCGCAGCTTGAGGCCGAGAATTCGAGCCGCATTAGCCTGAACCCAGCCGGCCTTCTCCATTGTGTCGATCAGCCGTCACGCTTCGTCCGCCGCGGTCCCAGCCCCCGTCCGGCCGTATCGTTAGAATCGCAAGTGGCCATCTCGTGTTCAGGCGGGCGCCGATGCGCCGAACCGGCATCGTGCTGGCCCGTGAGAGCTCGTCGATGACATTGCCACGTTCCGAAAGATTGGTTCCTTCCAGAGGAGAACGCCAAGCACGCAGTTCTCCGGCTCGCGGACGTTGCCGGGGAAATAGCATTGCGAGATCAGCTCAACTGCCGACGGCGCAAAGCCATGGTTCTCCATATTTCAAGGGTAAGCGCTGTGTCCTTCCAGGAGGACCCGCGATCTGTGGGCCTGCCGATTCTGAGGTGGATCGGAGATCGGCTTGTGTCTGAACTTGAACTTACGATTGACCCTGAGCGGCAGCCTCGGCGTTTTCGAGGGTGATCAACGGCGCTGTTGGTCGGCGGCATTGGTCGATGGACGACAAGGCACGGAGTCATCTCCGAGACCCTGGAGCCGACGCGGTGATCTCGGAGGTTGCCCGGCGCTACGGGCTGCGGCCGCGGCGGAACGCTCGCAAGCTTGCGACGTCGGCAGGACAGGCCACTCCCGCCTAGTGGTTTCGGTGGCGCCACCGGAACGACCCGTTGGGCCTACATCCTTGCACCAGAGCTCAAGGCCACGGCCTGAGAATCGGCCGCCGCTCCCCCTACTTGGTTCCTCAGCCGACAGCGCTAAGAAGGAGAGCAACTTCCGTCGGCGCGAGGATCATTGCGTCGTGGCCAGTGGCGAGTTCCTGCCACGCCCAGCCATCCTGCTTCGCGACCCATTCTCGCGCTCCCGCCATCGGCGGGTGGAGTGGATTAGTGCAGACGACATAGGTTCGGGGTCTGCCGTTGCCGAGCGGGTGCTCGAGCTTAAGTCCGCTTTCGTAGGTGCCTGCCGGATGCGGTGTTATCCGGCGCCGCACCCAGTCCGTGAGCGAGTGTCCCTCGGGAGTGCCGAATGCTGTTGGCGGCGGAGTCGGCATGAAGATACCCCGTCCTTCCTCCGCAACCAATTTTCGACGGGCGGCGACGATGTCGGGGGGCATGGTGCTGAATACACTTTGACCGCTCTCGACGATGGCGCCGTCGAGATAAACGAGATGGCTGATATGGTCGGGTATCCGGTCGGCGGCGCCGGTGATGCTGATGCCGCCTAGACTGTGACCGACAAGGATCACATCGCTCAGCTCTTCCGTTACAATGTGGTTGACGATGTCGGTCACGAATGTGTCGGGCGTGATGTCCTTGCACAGCAAACGTGCGCGTTCGCCGACACCTGTCTGGGTAGGCGTGGTCACGTGGCATCCCATCTTGCGAAGATTGGCGGCGACGTCCCGCCAACACCATCCGCCATGCCAGGCACCATGCACTAGCACATACGTCTTTATCATGGATTGTGCCGTTCCATTTGCTCACCGGCCGTTGTGGCTGCCATCCGGCACGATGGCCGGACATTGTCCAAAGGGGCTCGACCACGTTACCGGTGGTAAGTCCGGCACAGGCGCCCCGTGGCCTGAGGATACCCCTACCAAGTCGAGGAAACTTGAATTGCGAAACCCAATATTCACTAGCTCTTTGCAAGTGGATGGAGAGGCTCATGGTGTGCCGCAGTTGCTCGCTGCCGGCATGCTCTTGGCACCGGCTGATCATCCGAACTTGAACAGGACACCAAAGCCGCCGCGCGGATAGTTCCACTCGATGTCGCCGCCTTTCTCGCACAATATCCGGCAGGTGCCGCATTCCATGCAGCCGTCGGCGGTGATCTCGACTTGACCCTTGTCATTCAACTCATAGCATTTCGCCGGACAGACGTAGGTCAACGCAAGCAAGTTCGCGCTTGGCTTGTCGTGCGGTCGCACTATGATATGGGGGCGGCCGGAATCGACCAGATAGCGGTTCTGGTAAAGTTTGTCCTCGACACGAACCTTCGTCACTGCGATCGTCATCTTGTACCCTCTTCAGCGCCATGCCAATGCCAGGCGGACCGCGTCGCTGACCAACCCCCAGCGCGAGCGCGCGTTGATGAAGGCGGCCGTGGTGTTCTTTTCCTTCTCGATCTTCGGCGTGCCGTCGACACGCATGAAGGTCTGAGCGGCATGCGACATCAACCGCGGATAGCTGTCAAAAAAGTTGCTGGAATTGGTGTGGAGTAAGGCTGGCATGTCCTTGTATTTCTTAAGATCCTTGATCACAAAGGAGTCATCCAGCATCGTCTTGTAGAGCGCAAGGTTCGCTTTGGTCATAGGACCGTTGCGGCTTTTGACTTTGATGATCGCCTCAGCCGCGACACGACCCGAGGTCATGGCAAGGTTCGAACCCTCACGGTGAATGGCATTGTTCAGTTGCGCTGCGTCGCCGACGATGACCCAACCGTCGCCGAATAGCTGCGGAATGGCCCTGTAACCACCTTCGGGGATAAGATGGGCGGCATATTCTTTCACCTCCGAGCCAGCGATCAGCGGCCGGATCGAAGGATGGTTTTTCATCGCATCCAGGAGGGCGGACGGGCTCTCCATCGTCGCGGCGAAATCCGAGACCAGGCAGCCGATGCCGAGTGAAATCGACTCCTTATTGGTGTAAAGGAAGCCGAGCCCGGCCATGCTGCGAGAGATCGTGCCCACGGCCTCGATTACGCAGCCTTCATCGCCCTTCACCCCGAACCGCTGGCCAATGACCTCTTCGGGCAAGAAATGCATTTCCTTGACGGCAATCGCCACGGTCTCCGGCTTCGGCATCTCGCGCAGGCCTGCGCGAGTGCCAAGCAATCCCGACACCCCTTCTGCGAGAACGACCACATTCGCGAAGACCACTCCGCCAGCCCGGTCTGTGCGGACGCCGATCACCTTGCCATTGCCATCACGGACGAGTTCCGTCGCGGTCGTCTCACACAGGACCGTCGCGCCAGCCTCGCGCACCTTGCGGGAAAACCATTTGTCGAACTGGGCGCGGATGATCGTGTAGCGGTTGGGTTTCGCCTCATTGAAGTCGTCCGACCGGTAATGAATTCCGGTGTGAGACGTGTCGTCCATCACCCAAAGTCGCTGTTCGACCAGGTGCCGCTCGAGGGGCGCATCATCCCGGAAGTCCGGGATGATCTTCTCCAGCATGTTCGCGTACATTATGGCACCCTGGACGTTCTTAGAGCCCGGATATTCCCCGCGCTCCAACTGCAGTACCTTCAGCCCCTGGCTTGCCAAAGTGTAAGCAGCTGCGTTTCCAGACATGCCGGCTCCGACCACAATGGCATCGAATTGTTCAATCATGTCCTCTCCCTCAACTCGCAAGCTTGTCTCGACTGTGCGGCGACAGCCGCCGGGTGAAGGCTTCCGTCAGTGCGGGCAGGAAGCGGATTGCATCCGTGACGATCCCGAGGTGGGCGAACTCGAAAATCGGCGCGTTCGGATCGGTGTTGATCGCGACGATGAGATCGGCCCCCTCGACCCCAACTCGGTGCTGGATGGCGCCGGAAATTCCGGCCGCGATGTAAAGCTTCGGTCGAATGGTCTTGCCAGTTTGTCCAATCTGTCGATCAGCCGGCATCCAGCCCTTCTGGACCAAGGGGCGCGAACAGCCATGCTCGGCGCCGATCGCTCGGGCAAGATTCTTCACAAGCTGAAGGTTCTCCGCCGCTCCGAGACCGAGGCCTCCCGCAACCACGACATCCGCATAGGCAAGATTTGCCATTGCCGACTGGTTATCCGGTAGGAAGCCGAGGACTTTGGTGACGATATCGTCCTCAACGAGCGACAGCTTGTGCCGCATGACACGCCCGACCGGCTTATCCACCCGTTGCGGCATAGGCATGACCCTTGGTCGCACCGTCGCCATTTGCGGCCGGTAATTTAGTGTATAGATCGTACACAACAATGAGCCACCAAAAGTCGGACGGGTCGCGGCGAGTGAACCGTCGGAATCTACATCAAGTTCGGTGCAGTCGGCCGTGAGCCCCGTCTGCAGGGTCGTCGCTACCGAGCCTGCAAGATCCCTGCCCAGTGTGGTCGCGCCGAGAAGGAGGATTTCGGGTTTATGGGTATTGACCAGATCCGTGAGCGCCTTGGCGAACGGCTCGTTCCGGTAGTCGGCGAGCGGCGGCGCATCGACGATGTAGACAAGATCCGCCCCGTAAGCGAAGGCCTCGGCAACAGCGTCCTCGACCATCTCGCCCGGCGGTCCCAGCACGACGCCCGCGAGCTGGACTTCAAGCTTGTCGGCTAATTTGCGGCCTTCGCCCAGCAGTTCGAATGATACAGGATGCACATTGCCGCGTTCGAGCTCGAGGAAGACCCACACGTGCCGGTAGTCTTTGAAACGGTCGGGAAGTTCTTTCTTTACACCGGCACGGCCGGGGGCAATGCGAGGGGTAGTTTGGCTTGCGGTCGACATTTTCTGCTCCTGGCCGTCACGTGCCGCTGTTGAAGGCCAGCTCATGTTCCAGCGCCGGCCGGCGGGTTAAGATATCGGCGATGAGTTCATCGGCTATGTCCTGCAAGCCCCTTTCCGCGGTGTCGATCTGCGCCGCCCTTTCTGCCCGTGCGGTGGGGGCGAAAACACGCTTGACGACTGTAGGCGAGCCACGCAGACCGCACCGGGTGAGATCGTCAATGCCGGCGTCGGCTGCAGTCCACTTCACGACTTGGCTGCGCGCCGCGCACAGAGCCTGCTGGAGCGAGCCCCGGCGGATTTCGTTGGTGTCTTCCAGCATGGTAATGAGGCAAGGGAGTCTGCTCTTCAGCAACTGGGTGCCGCCTTCGGCGCGACGAGCGACTTCGATCTCTCGCGTATCGAGATCGATGGAGGCAATCTTCGCGACATAGGTAAGTTGCGATAAATCTAGGCGCTTGGCTATGCCCGGTCCGACCTGGGCGGTATCGCCGTCAATCGTCTGCTTGCCGGTGAAGACGATGTCCGGCCTGCCGAAAGTCTCCCCAATTTTTGCGATTGCTTGCGAAAGAGCAAAGGAAGTCGCCAGCGTATCGGATCCGGCAAAATAGCGGTCCGTCAAGAGAACTGCTCGGTCAGCACCGTAACCGAGCGCCTTTCGCAGCGAGTCCTCCGCCATGGGCGGACCCATTGTGAGCACAGTAACCTCGCCACCATGAACGTCGCGCAGTTTGAGCGCTTCTTCGAGGGCGAACAGGTCGTAAGGATTGATGATGGTCGGAACACCCTGACGCATGATCGTGTTCGTCACCGGGTGCACGCGGATCTGTGCCGAATCCGGCACCTGCTTGATGCAGACTACGATATGCATTGGCGGTTTCTCTAAGCTCCCAGTCCGGATTCGTGCTTGGCGGTTCACCTCATTGCCTGCATCGTTCATGCCAAGTCGTCTTCCTGCCTCTATTCCAGAAGGTGGCTTCGTTTGCTTCCGAGGAGGCGTCATGAGGACTGGATTTGTCGACTTCTCGACATTGTCGCGTCGCAGCCGTGTCGGGCTCATTACTTTCCGAACCGCTTCAGTGCAGAGTCGAGCGGGACGAAGGCGCGGCCAGGTGCGGGACATATGTTTGGATCGTGGTCCCTTAGCACCTTGAACACACGTTGCGTGAGCGGCGAGGAAGTCGCGAAATCTTCGTAGGCGCGTTCCAGCTTGGCGCGCACCCGCGCGGCGATTACCTGGTTAGGCAGACCGGAGAAATCTTCTTCGGCAAGGTATTGGCCCACGCGCTTCATGATATGGAGCCGCGAGACATTCATCACTTTCGGGTCGTAGGAGACGTCAAGGCAGGCGAAGAAGTCCTCCGCGGCCGACAGGCCCTTCAGTCGCGCTAGGATATCGGTGCGATCGATCGGGCGGCTATCAGCGGAGCAGTTCATTGTATTCTCCCGGCGCGAAATTGTGGTGTCGATGCATTGGTGACATTGCTGACGGCGTGCCGACCTCTGGCACGGCGGCTGGGCAAGAGACTTGGCGATCTCAAGCTTTTCTGAAGTGGTGAAGGCGACCCCGAGTTTAACTGCTCTCCTTGCGCAGGGTCGTCACGTTGAGGAAGACCTCACGGCTCGTCGGCTATTGTGCCGCTCGGACCCGGGCCGGAATGAAGCTGTTCTGCACCTCGCCCGCACAGTCCAGCACTGGGAACGGCCCGTAGCTTCTCGGTGATCGCAGGCAGGACCTCAAGCACGCGGTCTACGTCATCTTCGCCGTTGTCACGCGACAAGGAGAAGCGGACTGCCCCACATGCCGCGTTCATAGCGATCAGAACATGGCTCGGTTCCAGTGAGCCAGAGGCACAGGCGGACCCGGCGGAACAGGCGATTCCCAGCCGGCTCAGGACAATTGGAATTGCATCGCCTTCGATACCTTCGAATCCAATGTTTGCAGTGTTTGGCAATCGCTCTTGCGGATCGCCGTTGATGGATGTGTTTGGGATGCGCTGGATGATCCCGTTCTCAAGGCGGTCGCGCAACCATTTTATTCGTTTTGTCTCGTCCATGAATTTCAAGGCGAGTTCGGCCGCCATGCCCAGTCCGACTATGCCGGGTGTGTTTTCAGTGCCTGCACGCCGGTCGCGCTCTTGGTGCCCACCCTTGATCATGGAGGAGAAGCGCACGCCACGTCTTACATAAAGCGCGCCTATCCCCTTTGGACCATGCAGCTTGTGGGCGGAGAGCGACAGCATGTCGATCGCGGTCGATTTCAGCTCAATCGGAAGCCTTCCGACCGCCTGCACTGCATCAGTGTGGAAAAGCGCGCCGACTTCCCTGGCTAGATCGGCAAGCTTAACCACGGGAAAGATCGTACCGGTCTCATTGTTCGCCCACATTATCGAGACGATTGCCACTTGTGGGGTGAGGGCGGTTCTGTAGGCGTCCAGGTCGAGCCGGCCGTAGTGATCGACTGGGATAATGTGCACCTTGACGCCGCGCGTCTTCTCAAGGTGCGCGCACAACTTCAGAACGGCCGGATGTTCAACCGCGGAAGTCACTATTTCCGTTCGGTCGGGCATCACCTCCAGCGCCGAAAGGATGGCTGTACTGTCGCTTTCAGTCCCGCCCGAGGTGAAGATGATCTCGTCCTCGAATCCCGCGCCGATGAGGGCTTGCAACTGTTGCCTCGCCTTTCTCACGGCTTCAGCAACCGATGCGCCATAGGCGTGCATGGACGAATGATTGCCAAATTGCTCCGTAAAGAAAGGCAACATCGCTCCAACGACTGCAGGATCAACCCGCGTCGTTGCGTTGTTGTCGAGATAGACAGGGTTCATGGGAGTGATCCTTCAACTGCTGAAATGATTCAAGGGTAGTCGGGCCATTGAACCTCTGGCGCATATCGTATCTGGTAAGGTGGGCGGCCGGGGGAGCGATGGCTTGGCTGACCGGTCGCTGTCGACATTGCCCTTTGGTGGCGGCATCCGCCGGGAATTCAGCTGTTTCGGGCAATTTTGTTTGCTTGCCCACGGCAACGATCGATGATCGCGATTTGGTGCATCACCGAACGCAATTGTTCCGGGCCGACAGTGCGTGTCGGCCGGTTCCAGAGCGCCGGCGGTTACCGGTTCGACGCAGTATTCCTTGGCGTCGCTATAGTCGAACATAGCCTGTTCCCTCGCAATCATTTGCAGGACTTGCCGCAGCCGCACGTCTCACGCGCATTGGGGTTATCGAAAACAAAGCCGGATGTTTCGAGCCCAGTGACGAAGTCCACGGTCATGCCGGCGGCATGGGGTTGGGAGCCTCTATCCATGAACACCTTGAGCCCATCTCGCTCGATGATCGCATCGCCCTCACGTGAGACGCTCTCCAGGCCCATTGAGTATTGGAAGCCGGCGCAGCCGCCGGCATGGACCATGATGCGAAATCCTTCCGCCGGCTCGCTGGCGCGGTAAAGAGCGGCCTTGATGGCGGCAACAGCGTTGTCGGTGAGCGTAATCATGGCTCGATTTCTCCTCGGTCCGGCGTTTTCGTGGATCATCTCGCATGGACCGTGCCAAAGGGAAGACGTGTCAAAAACCGTAGGACATCCCGACGTCTCTTATGCTCGATTGCTGGGGAGACGTCCGACAACCGACACTTACTGTCGGGTTTGTCGCGTCCGCGTCACAGGAAGGGCGCCTGAGTTCGCGATGCACTCACGCGTAAAGCAATGAACAGAGCCAAAGATGTTCAGAGCTTGCCGCGGAGCAACTGGCACGATTTTTGTGAAGCCTTCGTTGCGGCGGCAAAATTGCCGGCCGATTCACCTTTGGGTTGCCCTCGCAATCGAAGAACGAAGGAAAGCAATATGATCCATCAGACCCGCCTTGGTGGGAAAGCAGCACCGCCGGTGGTACCCGAATGCTCGATCGGCCGATTGGCGCCGACCACCCAACAATCGCTCGCTACCGGCGATTGGCCGCTGACCGCCCGGAGACAGGATTCGACTGGCATGTGCCTGACGATCGATCGCGTCCGCCGTGCACATCCCTGAGGCCCGTTTTTCGATCGATCGTCAAAAGAAGAACGGGGCAGGGGTAAAAACATGGATCAGCGCAAGAAGCGGTCGCCCAACGAAATCCGGCGTGCGTGGGAAGTCTGTCCGAACATTCCCGCGCGTGATTTCGCCGCCCAATTGGCCATTTCGGAAGCGGAACTGGTCGCGGCCCATTGCGGTTTCGGCGCGGCACGCATCGACCCGCGCGTCAATCACCTTCTGACGGGCCTCGAATTCGTGGGCGAAGTGACGGCGCTGACCCGCAATCAAGGTGCCGTGCACGAAAAGATTGGCGTCTTCAACAGAGTGATAACCGGCAACAATCACGCCATGGTCCTTGGTGACGAATTCGACCTTCGCGTCTTCCCGCAGGCTTGGAGGTATGGTTTCGCTGTTGAAAGGCGCCATCGCGGCGGAATCCAGCGCAGTTTGCAATTCTTCGACGCCGCCGGCGCAGCAGTGCATAAGGTGCATCTCAGGCCGGTCTCCAACCTTCATGCCTATCGAAAGCTGGTGGCCGAGCTCGTATCCGCCAACCAGGAGCCGACCATGTCGCTTAAGGCGAGAGTAGCCGACCTGGGCGCGAGGACTGCGGACTGGGCCGGCACGGTGGACGACCTACGCGAGTACTGGAGCCGGCTGACTGACGTCAACCTTCTAAAGACGCTCAAGCTCAGCCGCTGCCAGGCTTTGCGCATGGTCGGCCAGG
>NZ_RZTF01000036.1:0-15909 GCF_004023175.1 Mesorhizobium sp. M7A.F.Ca.MR.362.00.0.0 | reverse complement strand
CAATGCCGCAGTTGGCGCCGTGCTCCAGCGTGCGGCCGAAGACGAATTACCGATCATGTGCTTCGTCGGCAACCGAGGTTCTATCCAGACCCATTCCGGCTTAATCAAGTCGGTCAAGCAGATCGGGCCGTGCATCCATGTGCTGGACGAAACGTTCCGGCTGCATCTCAGGACCCACCAAATCCGTGAGGTTTGGGCCGTGCGCAAGCCGACCAATGACAGTCACGTCACCTCGCTCGAAGCATATGGGTCCGACGGCAAGATCATCATCCAGTTGTTCGGTGCGCGCAAGGAAGGCGAACGCGAGCGCGACGACTGGCGGGTTCTGGCGGAAAACCTGCCTCGTTTCCCCGACAGCTACATGAGAAAAGACCGATCGTCGTCGGTGGGACGCCGGCGCCCATCTGCCTCCGCAGCCAGTAGCCGGGCATTGAAGCCGAGACCGGGGACACGATGACGCAATAAGCGCGCTGTATTATCGCAACGCGATGAGCAGGAAGCAATTTGGCGCTGCCCCATCGACCGCATGGTTACGACGAAGCCGCGGCCTTTGGGCCGAGCTCAGAGGTGACAATAGCGTGAACGCCGCCGACCGTCACTCCCCACCAGGCGGTCAGGTTTTGCGGTTCGGGCCGAGCAAAAATACTGTCAAGACAGCGAGGAACGTGGCAACCGCGCTGTAGACAAAGACACTGGCAATACCCGTGTGATCCACCAATAGGCCACCGCAAGTTGTGCCGGCTGCGATGGCCACTTGGAAGGTTATGACCATCAGTACACCAGCGCTCTCGGCCTGTTTCGGAGCGGCGCGTAGCACCATCCATGTCTGCAATCCGACCGGGACCGCGCCAAAAGCAAAGCCCCATACGGCAACTGCAATTGCCGAGGTCAAGGCCGATGCTCTCATGGTCAGGAGCGAGACAGCGGCTACGGCAATGAGCAGGGGCGGCAGGGCCGCGACCGCCTTGAGACTGTGTTTGGTGAGGAATGCGCCGGCTAAATTGCCGAAGACGCCGGCCGTGCAAAAAGCAAGGAACACGAGCGGGATTGACTTCTTGTCGAGCGCAGGAACGCTCTCGAGAAAGGCGCGGATGTAGGCGAAGCTGGCAAAATGGCCGGAAGCGACCAATAGCACGACTAGCACCGCAACCTTCATCGCCGGATTCTTCGCGACATCCAGCGGACTGCGGAATCTGCGCACTTCGATCGGAGGCAGTGGCGGAATGGTTACGAGTTGCACGAGCAGCGCAACGGCACTCACGATTGCGGCGACCTTGAACGAGGCTCGCCATCCCCAAATGTCACCGACATAAGCGCCGATTGGAGCCGCGCAGACGGAGGCGACAGAAACGCCGGTGAGGATGACCGACATGGCGCGCGGCATGAGGTGACTTGGAACCAGCCGCATCGCCAACGCTGCCGAAATTGACCAAAAACCACCAAGCGATATGCCAAGGACGACGCGTGCCGCCAGCAAAACCGGCAGCGACCCCGCAACCTCCGCCAGAACGTTCGACAGGATCAGCAGGAGCGTCATCGCCCAGATGACGACCCTGCGGTCCAGACGCTTTGTCACGATGGCGATTATCGGTGCCGAGATCGCCGCGACGATTGCGGCCGCTGTTAGCGCCTGTCCAGCCGTGCCCGTGGTGATACGGAGATCATGCGCGAGCGGTGTCAGAACGCTGGCGGGCAGAAACTCTGCCGTCACAAGCCCGAAGGTGCCGAAGGAAAGCGAAATGATGGCACCCCATGCAGGGCCAGAACGTTGATAGGGACTTTCTGGGTCAAGCCGATCTCGGTCGAACAAAGCCGCGTCCACTAAATCTGTCGCCGATTCGGTCATGAATGAGTTCTCCGGCTAGGAGCTGTTGCAGCAGGGGTGGCTACATCGCCGGGGATCAAAGCCGCGAGACCTTCCGGCGGCGGCCAGTCGGCATCAGTCGAGGCCTCGGAGCCCGACGCATCCGAGGCCTCATCGGAGGGCCGACGGACCCAACCGTCGACAATGCGGGAGAGTTCTCGGCGCGGTCGCATCGATCGCATTCGTCGAAGTGCGGTCTGTTCACTGCGAACCAAGCAAGCCGAACGCGGTGTCCTCGATCGAGGCCTTGATGGGGGGATGATCGACGATCTCTATATTGCTTTGAAGCAGGAAGTTCCGTCGCCATATGTGGTTATCCTGGCAGCCAGAATTGAGCGGTTGTCGCAAGCACCAAGGCGGTCGCAATGAGTGCAACGAGGCGGAAGTCTGATCGATGGCTGCGGTTCGATGGCCGCGCGATCGACAAAATTGAGGTGATGAGTTATCCCTTTTGAAGCCGTTGCTCCCAATTCTGGGATAAGGTAATTGCAGGCGGTCCCAGCAACGTCGGGCGGCCTTTTTGGTGATCGAATTCATGGGACGACACTCTCGGTCCGTGACGCATCTGCGAATGACTCCGCAAGTTCCGTGCCATCAACGACAAATCTGGCTCTGCTGAGCGGGTGGTGGAGGCACGAGCGTGGGCTATCCCAAGAGCTTGCCGCAAGGTTGTTCGAAGTTGAGGTGCCGGATAGACCGCAAATATGTCGGGCGGCCTGGGGTTGGCCAACACGAAGATGCGCAAGTTCAAAAGGACGAGCTGAACCCTTGCCGATATCCATCCGAGGCTGATCTGGAGAAGGTCAAGAACTGCGTCTTGAAGGCTTCCGCCGCACCGGCAAATGCTAAGCCAAGGTGCTGGGCAAGATGGACAGGGCCATCCAACCCGTCGACTGGACGCTCATTAATGGCGTCGGTGTGGCTCTGTAGCTGGCGAGAAAAACGCCCTGCTGAAAGACAAAAGCTCGTGTGGCCGGCTCTGAAGGACGGCCAATGAGGCATGCGAGGAGAGGCTATAGTCCATTCGTGTAGACTGATCTTGTCCTACGGAGGCGGCTAACCACCCCGCCAGACATCATCGAGGGGAGCGCCACTAGGCTCACCCCAAGTGTTGGTCGTTTCCACCTGGTGACCTCGGCCAAGTCACCAAGCCGCTTAGCGCAAGCTTTCGAACTGGATGCTCCCCGGGCACATGATCGGCTAGCGATCCCACCAGTTGAGTTGCTCCAAGTCGCTGTCTAGCATTCTACATTCTGTGTCCGACGCTGGACAAGAATGTTGCAATCCCGACCAGCAAGTCAGCGCAGGCGCCACCTGTTGCCCAGCAAACGGCAAGGATTATCGAAAGACGAATTCGGCACGGAGCTTGCACCGACGATTGCATGCAAATGCCGACAGCATCTCATGAACGGTCTCTCGATTCTGGCGCGGTTAAATCGCGGCCGGTTCCAGATCATGTCCCGCCCGAAATGGTGAGGGACTTCAACCTGTTTACGTCGCCCGGCATGTTGCCGACGGCTAACGGGGATCCGCATGCAGCGGTTGCTTGCGTTCATGCCGGGCCTCCGATCTTTTATTCAACCAGCAACACGCGCGACGGTCGGGGTACCTGGGTCATCACTCGCGCGAGCGACCAGCGCCGGGTGCTGCAGGACACCGAAACGTTTTCCAGCCATCGCAGCATCTTCGCCTCTGTGCTCGGCGAGAGCTGGCCGATGATCCCGCTTGAGCTCGATCCGCCATTCCACGGTGTTTTTCGCTCACTGCTCAATCCGCTGCTTTCGCCAAAGCGGGTAATGGCATTGGAGCCGGCTGTCCGGGAACGAGCGATCAAGCTGATCGACAGGATCGCCGCATCAGGCACGAGCTGCGACATCATGAAGGATTTTGCAGTTCCGTTCGCGGTCAATATCTTCCTTCGCTTTATTGGGCTTTCGGACGACGGACTAGAAACATTTGTCGGCTGGGCTAGAGATCTGCTCCACGGCGATAAGGAGCAACGACCACCCGCAGCCCGGGCGATCGTGGCCTTCATCGACGAACTTGCCACCGAGCGCCGCAAGGAGCCGGTCGATGATTTCATGACCTTCATCGTGAAGGCAAAGGTCGAGGGTCGTCTGCTCAGTGACGAAGAAGTCCGTGGCATCGGCGTGCTTGTGTTCGTCGCGGGACTCGACACGGTCTCAGCAGCCATATGCTTCGACTTGGCCCATCTCGCGCGCAACCCCAAAGATCAGGAATTGCTACGAAGCGAACCTGACCGGATTGCCGTCGCTGCGGAAGAATTGCTGCGCGCCTATTCGACCATTCAGATGATCCGAGTGGCAACGAAGGATGTCGACTTCAAAGGCGCGCCGATCCGCAAGGGAGATTATGTTTCCTGTGCCACGATGATTGCCAATCGTGACCCGGCGGAATTCGAATGCCCGAATGAGATCGATCTGGCGCGCGAGGACAACCGGCACGCTGCCTTTGGCTATGGTCCCCATCGTTGTCTTGGCTCACACCTTGCCCGGCGGGAGATTGTCATTGGCCTGGAGGAGTGGCTGGCGCGCATCCCAGCCTTTCGGATCAAGACAGGGACTGAACCTATCACCTTCGGCGGCCATGTGTTCGGGATCGAGAATCTGATCCTGGACTGGTCCTGAAGTTTCAGCCAACGACATTGGAGTTCGCTATGCGTGTCGTCGTACATAAAGCCAGATGCCAGGGTCATGCGCGCTGCTGGGCGCGGGCGCCGAGAGTCTTCAAGCTTGATGACGCCGGCTACATCTTGCCCGGTGATATTGATGTTGCCGATGGGGAGCAACTGCTTGCCTCAAAAGGGGTACGAGCCTGCCCCGAACAAGCTCTGGAAGTTGACGAGCCCCCCGCTAACTCAGTTGTAGAGAGAGACACACGCAAAGTGCAGACTGGCATCGGGAAGGACAAAACAATCATACAATTCGCGACAGACCCTGTCGACCACGCGAAAATTACCGAACTGCGTGACCGAGAGGCGATCCGCAACTGCCTGTATCGGTACTGCCGCGGGATAGACCGCGCCGATGAGGCGGCGCTGCGTAGCGCATACTGGCCCGAAGCGTATGACAGGCACGGTCCCTATTGCGGACCGGCAGAGGACTTCATCCAATTTGCTCTCGGTCTGCCGGGGCACCGTAACATCCATCAAATCACGAACAGCCTGATCGACTTCATCAGTTCAGCAGAGGCCGCGGTCGAGAGCTATTTCACCGCGCTGCAACGCGGACCGGATACAGACCAAGAAATACGTCAGACGCTGCTTTGCGGCCGTTACTGCGATCTGTTTCAGAAGAGGCAGGACGAGTGGCGAATTGCGGAACGGACAGTCGTCTACGATTGGGTTGAGGAGCAAATCCCGCCAGCGATTCTTGAGGCAGATAGGTTCGGCCAGCGACAGCCGATTGGAGCACCACATCCAGACGATCCCATCTACCAGTTGCTCAAGGGTCACATCCCCACCGACCAAGATGGCGTCGAGGGTCCCCAACTGGGAGCTGCATAAGTGGGTAGAAATGGAGGATGAGCGCCCTACGGGAACGACATCTGTGTGGGGCCGCAACTGGCGGTCACTGCAACGATTTGGCTCGGCCCTTCATTCCGCCCAAGGTTGATGGGCTGAGATCACAAGCGGTCATCGTGGAGAAGCTCTCGTGAAACTGGCAGCACGCACCGTAATCATCACAGGCGCTGCGGGCGGGATCGGCCGTGCCCTGGTCGATATCCTTGCCGCGGACGGAGACACTGTAGTTGCGGTGGACCTTCCGGGCAGTGGTGTGGTTGAACTGGCTCGGGATCTCGGGTCGCCGCACGTCGGTCTGGAGTGCGATGTGTCGCGAGAGAAGGACATGCTCTCACTTTTCGGCCAGGTCGAAGCACGCTTCGCGCAAATCGATGTCCTCATCAACAATGCGGCGGTTGGACCCACGATGGATAGGATCATCGACACCGCTGTCGATACCTTCCGACGCGGCGTGACAGTGAACCTTATTGGGCCATTCGTTATGGCCAGGGAAGCGGCGCGGCGCATGAAGCCGGGCGGTGCGATCGTCAATGTGGCTTCGATGGCGGGCGTGGTCGGCAATCCCAGGCGCAACGCCTACGCAGCCTCGAAAGCTGGCGTGATCTCGTTGACAAAGTCCCTTGCATGCGAGTGGGCTATGCGAGGAATCCGCGTCACGGCGGTGGCGCCGGGCTCCGTCCGCACCCCAATGGTCACAGAACTGGCACGCGCTGGCAAAATGGACCTCGCGGCGATACGCCGCCGCGTGCCGATGGGGCGCTTGGCTCGCCCCGACGAGATCGCCAGGGTCGTGCGTTTTCTGAGCAGCACGCAGGCGCGCTACATCACCGGCTCGGTGCTGGCAGTCGACGGAGGCTGGATGTCATTCAACCAGCCGGGGGATGCTCACCCGCCGGTGGATGGTGCGCTCCAAGCCGAGCTCTCCTGTCCGGCCGAATGCACAGATGCGCGAATCGTGCTCGTCACCGGTGGCGCAAAAAGCATTGGCGCGGCCGTCGCTCGCCGCTTTGCCGCGAACGGCGACACCGTCGTGATTGCTGATAAAGATGGCACTGCAGCGGCAGAGCTGGCTACATCGCTCCCCGGCAAGCATCTGGCGAAATCGCTGGACGTGGCCGTCGAGAGCGATGTGGTGTCGATGTTCGAAGAACTGAGGGGACGCTTCGGGTATATCGATGTTCTGGTCAATAGTGCTGATACCGCCGACAGGATTGTGCCTGCGATCGAGCAACTGTCGAAACAGCTCGAACACGTCCTGGATGTCAACCTTACCGGCGCCTTCACCTGCGCGCGCGAAGCGATCAAGGCTATGCGCCCGGGCGGCGTGATCCTCAATCTCGGGTCGATCGACAGCTTTCTGCCGTTCGCGCCGCGCCATGCCTACGGCGCCTCCAAGGCGGGGATGGATATGCTGACCCGTTGCATGGCGGCCGAACTCGGGCCGGTCGGAATTCGGACAGCCACCGTCGCTCCTGGCCACATCCGCACGCCCGCACTTGCTCAGTTGGCCAAAGCCGGCCGCATCGACCTGACAGCAATCGGACGACGCATCCCCATGGGCAGGATGGGACGGCCAGAAGACGTCGCAGATGCATCGTTCTTCCTTGCTTCGTCTGACGCCTCATACATCAACGGCTCGATCCTCTACGTGGACGGCGGCTGGACCTCGTTCGGTGATGCGGGAAACGCCAGCGAGCTCTATGACGAATGTTTTGCGGAGGCGGCAGGTTAATTGCCAGGCCTTCGCAGGGCGACCGGCCGAGCATTATGAAGCCTCGGCTCCACGACGCACCTGAGGTGCTTGAGATCCAAGCATGCGCATGCCGAGCACATTCCCGGTCGGCTGACGTGTCTATAACGAGGAGAAATCATGGAATTTGCCACTTTCATTCTGGCCGCCCAGCGTGGCTATCACCAATCCTCAGAAAGCGTCATCCGCAACTCCATCGAACAGGCCGTCGCTTCGGAGCAGGCTGGGTTCAACACCGCGTGGTTTGCTGAGCACCACTTCAACAATTACAGCCTCATACCATCCCCGCTGATGATGGTGGCGCACTGCGCCGGCTTGACAAGCACGATTCGCCTGGGCACTGCCGTCTGCGTGCTGCCGCTTTACCAACCGCAGCGCCTGCTGTCCGAGATCGGCTTCGCCGACATCGTTGCGAACGGCCGTCTCGAGCTCGGCGTAGGCTTGGGATACCAGCAGTTCGAGTTCGAACGGTTCGGCGTGGACATCGATGAGGCGCCGGCCGTCTTTTCGGAATACCTGGACATCATTCTCAAGGGCCTCGACCAAAACGTCTTCGAACACGACGGCCAATATGAGAAGATCCCCCCAACAGCGATTTCGGTCCGCACAGTCCAGCAGCCGACGCCGCCTATCTGGATCGCTGGCGGAGCCGCACGGATGGCTCGGGCCTACCGCGAGGGGCACAATTTTTTTGTCACAGCCTTCCACGACGGCTTAGAGACTTTGACCACACTGCGTGAATCAGTCGAGAGGGCGGCGGCATCCGAGGAAAAGAACGTCACCGACGTCAAGATATCGCTGCTGCGCTGCTGCTATGCCAGCCACGACGAGTTGGAGATCAACAGCTATCTCGACAATGCCCGCTTCCAGCGCCGGCTTTCTGAAGCCCTGCATCAGCGCCGCCAACAGAGCCACGATGGCTACCTGCTGCAGGAGACACCGACCCAGCAGGATCTGTCCTTCGAGACCATGCGCAAAAATTTGCCGATTGGCAGCGTAAATCGCGTGATTGATCGCCTGCTGGAAGAGATCGATATCTTGAAACCGGACCAGATCGCAGTTCAGACTCAATTGGGCGACTTCGACCAAAAGACGATGCTGCGCCAGATCGAGCTCTGGGGCGACAAGATCATCCCTGCGGTCAACAAGGCGCTTTGTCATGCCGGAAGCTGAAGCCGGCCGTTACGATGATGGCTGCCTATCCAGCGCGCAATGGCGTGGGTCCGAGCTAGGGAGGAGCTTCGATCAGCATGTGCTGCCCTGCGTACATTCACGTTCGCTTGAGGAGGTCCAGGCGGGCGAGGTGTTGGCGACGGAGGGGACAGGCCTTTCGTCTGTCGAATTGCGTGATGTCTTGGCCGCAACTTTCCCGTCTACCTCCAGCAGCGTATTCGCTTTGGAGGAGTTGAGCGAGCCCGAGCCGGAACTGGAAGAGGAACTGCTACGCCGGCTGCTGCTAGCGCATGCTGCGCCGGCCGACCCGGCGAGCGCCCGCTTGGCCAAGATCATCGCCCGGCGTGCGATGCGCATGGACCATCTTTGGCGGGATCTTGGCCTCTCAAATCGCGCTGAGCTCAGCCGCCTGCTTGCCAGACATTTTCCCGCGCTGGCGGCAGGCAACACAGAAAACATGAAATGGAAAAAGTACTTTTACCGCAAGCTGTGTGAGGCCGAAGGCTTTTCGTCATGCACAGCACCCAGTTGCGGGGAATGCCATGACTTCGAAAGCTGCTTCGGCCCGGAGGAAGTTGAGAGTTGCCTCTCGCCGACCACGAATGTCGGTTAGTCACTTCGCTTGATCGCAGCTGCGGACAAACGCTTATCGCGGCGCCGTCGTATGGAGGAAGGGATGTTCATCGCCTCGCGATATTTGGTGACGGTACGGCGAGCGACATCGATGCCGGTCTCCTTGAGTTGAGCAACGATGTCTTCGTCGGAATGTACCTTGTCGAGCGATTCTTCGGCTATGATTGCCTTGATCCGATGGCGGACAGCTTTGGCGGAGTGCGCATCGCCGCCCTCGCAGGATGCGATTGGCGCAGCGAAAAAATACTTCAGCTCGAACACCCCGCGCGGAGTTAACATGTACCTGTTCGAAGCCACCCGGCTTACCGTCGACTGGTGCATGCCGATCTCGTCAGCGACATTTTTGAGACAGAGAGGCCGCAGATGGGCGGCGCCGTGTGTAAAAAAGGCATCCTGCTGGCGCACGATTTCGGTCGCAACCTTAAGGATCGTCTTAGCGCGCTGCTTGAGACTGCTGATCAGCCAGTTCCCTTTTTCCTGGCAATGGTCGAGAAACGCTTTGCCTTCCGGATTTTGCTTGGTCAGCTGCGAGATTTCGGCGACATAGGTTTGGTTAATCAACACTTTGGGCAGCGTGGCCGGATCAAGCTCCACCCGCCATCCACCTTCGGACGAGGGCATTACCCAGACGTCCGGTACGATGGTTTCCGGCGTCCCGGACTGGAACCGGTCTCCAGGCTTGGGATCGAGCGCGCGGATTTCGTTCCTCATGTCGAGGAGATCCTCCTCGTCGACTCCGCAACGCTGCTTCAATCCCTGAAAATCCCCCCGTGCAAGCATCTCGAGATTGGCGACCAAAGCTGCCATAGCCGGGTCGAACCGGTCTTGCTGGCGCAGCTGAATCTCCAGGCATTCGCTGAGAGTTCGCGCAAAAATGCCCGGCGGATCAAATTGCTGCAAGATTCCGATGACCCGTTCCACATCAGCTTGCCGAACGTTTAACCTCCTGGCCAGATCGAAAAGGTTTACCTGAAGATAGCCAGTGTCCTCCAGATGAGCGGCGAGCTGTCCGGCAATCAGCCGCTCCTGGGGGGTGAACGGGGTGAGGGCGACCTGGCGGGCGACATGGTCGTGCAATGTTTCGGTGTGGGCGGTAAACTCCTGGACGGCAGGTCGATCGTTGCCGCTACTGCGTTGCGACTTCCATTGCCCGCGCCCGCCAGACGGCCCGCCAATGGGCGATTCGCCGATTTCGCTTCTGCTTTGACTGCTCCGCTGATCCACCCCTGGCAGCGGCGAATCGTCGTCAAACGGGTCAGGCTTCAAAACGGGGTTCTTCTCGAGTGCCTGCTGCACGAGCTGATGGAGTTCAGTATGCGTCAATCGCAGCAAGCGAATAGCTTCAACGGCTTGAGGCGATAAGACCATACGTTGCTTCTGGCGTTGAAGCAGGCTTGCTGAGAGATGCATGTTGAACCGTGATCTGCCGAGGAGGCTCTAGTGTGTGCTTGGGTTGTGTGAGACTTTCCACTTCTGGGTCATGCCGCCGCCTTCAATTTGTCGAGAACGTTTTGCGGGGATGAAACGCCATAGGGGTCCGTCTCGCAGTTGTCACAGAAGCCTTCCTCCTCGAACCACTGCTCCACCACGCCATCGTCGATCAGAGCGGCGTATCGCCAGGAGCGCATGCCAAAGCCCAGATTGTCCTTCGCGACCAGCATGCCCATTTTGCGCGTGAACTCGCCCGACCCGTCTGGGATCAGCTCGATCTTCTGCAGCCCCAAGGACTTTCCCCACGCATTCATGACGAAAGCATCGTTGACCGAGACGCAGTAGATCGCGTCAATTCGCAGTTCCAGAAATTGATCATAGAGTTTTTCGAAATCGGGCAGTTGGAAGGTCGAGCAGGTCGGGGTGAAGGCGCCAGGCAGCGAGAACAGGATGATGCGCTTGCCCCCGAAATAATCGTCGGAGGTCTTGTTCTCCCACCGATAAGGATTTGGCCCCCCGATCGACTCATCGCGAACACGCGTGCGAAAGGTCACGAGAGGAACGTTCTTTCTATAGGTCATTGATTTGCTTCCAGGCCAAAGTGGTACGGTGCATTTTTCGGTTAAACTGAAGCGGCATCGACTTCGGTCGACAGTTCCGGCAGCCTCGCGCCTTGGCGTGGTTGCCTCGGACCGGTCTTGTGCAAGACCGCCCCCGAGCAGGCACGTTTAACGGCGACGAGCTTCCGCGGAGACGGGGAATTTTGCTCGCGTGCTTTATCGAGCTTTGAGAGGTAGGCATGGTCTGCAACCGTGATTTTGACTGCGTTCTATCGACCGAGTCGCAAGCGCCATGCCAATTGACCCGATGCCTTGGGTTCACTTCGGTTTTTGCAGCAACTTTCGTGTTGTCCAGTAATGCCGGTCGATATTATTGCTCAAGCAGCACTGGAAATTGGGTGCGACTCCGTTCGGCAAACCCGGCCTTTGTCCGAAGCCGGACACGAATGTCGGAAATAGCCAAACGCCAGGATCTGGGGCGGGTTAAGAAACGTTGCCGTGGGCACCGGCTTCAGCACAATTGCGCCACGCGAGCATGGCTCCCAGCGTCAATGCCGTGCAGCAGCGAGACGAAGTCACTGCAGAATATCAACCTCTGCGAAGTCGTTGAAACCCAGCATGTGCGAGCCGTTCGAGGCGCAGATCAAGGCATGCTCGAGGAAGAGCTCGTGCTCTCGGCAGCAAGTGTTGCGACGTCTGACAAGGATCGTCGCGCTTCAAGGAAAAGAACCTGAATGGTGCACGGCTTGTGAAGGCCGGCGCATGGAAATGGCTGGGCTGATCATCCTCCATGAGGGTTGAATGAAGAGCTGGCCCCTATCTCCCTCAGCTGCAACGGGGGGAGATAGGGCATGTCCGTCTATCGCGCTGGGTAACATTCCTCGGTGATGCAATAAGGGGGAGCAATTTCTCATTTCGGCAGACACGACCCAGCTCTCCTTTCATGCGCTGATTCCCCCAGGGGAAATCGCGACTCCAGGCTTCCTATGCAGCGAATCGCGGTGCTGTCCGATGTCCGACAATGTCGGATGCGGATCGTAGCTGGGCTAGATCCGTCACTTTGCCTCGATGGTTTCCCACTGGCCTTATATCTGCTTCGCCCAAATGCGGCGACATAACCTGTGCGGCATCTGTGAATGGATCGACTTCAATCCAGACCTCGGAGGTCCCGATGCGCGAAGGGAGCTTGCCGATATGACGGCCACCATAGCGAACCACGGTCCGGACGACGAGGGGACTTGGATCGGCGGGCCTGCGGCGCTGGGACACCACCGCCTGGCAATCATCGATATCAGGGCGGCCGCCAGCCGAGGATGCTCCAGGAGGATGGCCGACCTGACTTGGTGCTCGTCTACTCGGGTGAGACTTACAACTACCGCGAGCTGCGTCAACAGCTGGCCGGCCTAATCCATCGCATGAACACGAGCAGTGACACCGAGGTGGTGCTGCACCGCCCCCGCGAGTAGGGCTCTTCGGCGGGTACACTTTTTTCACGAAATCCGTGAATGTTTCTCGCGACATCATCCCGCAATCGGTGGTGCAGCGGGTGAAGAGCCCGTATCCGGCTATCCAGAATGCCGCCTACGACAAAATACTACGTACGCGGTTCACTGTGATGCTGGACGACCTAGTGCCGGCAGTGGCACCGCTGTTGTCCGTCGACAGGTCCCGCGCTTGCTCGGTGCGACCAACAACCTTAAGCGCTAGGGCGTAACCTGACCCTGCAAGATCTCCTCACCGACTATAAGGTGCGCCTCACGATCTGAGACGATGGGACAGGATGGCTAAGGAGGTGCGCCGTCTTGCATGCCCCGCCAGCGAGGCGAACCCTCTTGGCTACGCGCGCCACCAGCGACGCTCCATATCGTCAGGCCTGCGTCTCATGCTCAGATGAGCCGGTATTTGGCTCTCTCATCAGCAAACCGAGAGAGCCCATGCCAAGACGGAAGCAAGCAAGACGAACGAGCGTCAGAGATATCCTGCGCCTGACCCATAAACAGGGCAGTCCGGTGGGCCAAGGTGGCAGAGCAACTGAGGTTCGGCAAGACTTCGGCTTCCACCTATCTGCGGGCGCTGGAGACGGGCTGTCGTGCAGGCCCTGCATGCGGCTTTGAGGACGATGCGATGTTGAAACACCGTCTGTTGCGCCGAATCGGCCGTCGGCCAAACGTTGGGTCGTCATCAGGTTCTCGACAGCTTCCCGGTGTCAAATCCAAACCGTGGTCGGCGATCCCCACCAGGGTGGGAAGGCAGCGCTGATATAGCCGAACGTCGATCAAGTCACGATCAACGATTGCCTCATGTCACATGCCCTGCGGGACTGAAAAACGGAGAAGAACATGTGCGATGCAAAACTGAAGACCGTGCTTTCGCTTTTTTCGCCGGTGGCCAGCAAATTAGATGCTCTCTCGTCCAACGGACCAGCGACGGATGCAAACTGCGTTAAGCTAAATACGAACGAGAACCCGTTTCCGTTGCCGAAGAGCGTAATGCAAAGTGCAATTGCTGCGATCGAACACCAGTATCTTTATCCGGAAGACGACAATCTCAGCTTAAGGGCAGCTGCCTCCGATGCTTACGGATTTTCCAAAGATCAGGTGATTGCCGGCAACGGTTCGTCGGAGCTGCTCGGACTCATCTACAGAGCTTTCCTCGCCCCAGGAGATAGAGTGGCAATGCTGTCGCCCGGATTTTCGTTCAACCGTAAACTTGCCATGTTGCAGGGTGCCGAGTTTCTCGAAATCGCATCGAGCGAAGCTCATCCCCTGCCGATAGAAAAACTGCTGTCCGGCCCCGCAAAAGACGCGAAGTTCATTCTGTTGGCTAATCCGAACAATCCGACCGGAACATTCGTGCCGGTGGCCGAAATCGAACGCCTTGTGGAGCAAGCAGATCGCTTGGTCGTCTTGGATGAGGCCTACGTTGACTTCGCACCCGACAATGCCCTGCGCCTCGTCAATAGACATCCGAATCTTTTGATCTTGAGGACTTTTTCAAAGAGCTATGCTGCCGCTGGCGTGCGAGTCGGCTTCGGTTTCGGTCACCCAGAAATCATTGGCAGGCTGCGCAACATCCAGAATGTCTTCAACATGAACGTGATCGGGCAGGCGGTCGGGAAAAGCATTCTTGCGCATCGCCACGCCTACGAAGAGAACCACAGGCACATCAAGCATGAACGACAGCGAGTGACCCTGGCGCTGTTGCAACTTGGCTTTTCCGTAACACCCTCCCACGCAAACTTTTTGCTGGCCCGTGTGCCGGCGGGACAGGAGGGCTCATGCTGGCAAGCCGCGTTGAAAGAGCAGGCGATCCTCATCGCCAGCTTTCCTGACGTAGATTTGAAGAACTGTATTCGCGTCAGCATTGGCACCACAGAGCAGATGGACAAATTCCTTGCTGCCGCCGAACGCGTCTGTATGAACTTTAAGAAGAATCGCGGTGCTCACAAGCATGAAGTCGATTCACATCAAGCACCAAGTAATGATATGTCGTGAGCTATGATGATTAGCGAATAAATATAGGTAATTTGGAGAACAATTAATTGAAGAAAATTTCCGCTTCGGGCCTGACCTTCGGCATCTTCGATCATCTGGACGAAAACGGCGATGACATCGCACAACAATATGCAGATCGGCTGAGCCTAGCAGAAGCGTGCGATGGCTATGGCTTTTATGCGTATCATCTCGCCGAGCACCACTGTACGCCGCATGGCAGAGGTCCATCACCGAATTTGTTCTTAGCGAGCGTCGCCCAGCGAACCCGCAGTCTTCGTGTTGGTCCCATGGTAATGCTACTTGCGCTCTATCATCCGCTGCGTGCCTTCGAGGAGATCTGCATGCTTGATCAGTTGAGCGGCGGCAGGCTTGAACTCGGCATAGGGCGCGGCTCTGCTCCCACTGAATTGGGATACTTCGGGGTTGCTGTAGAAGCAGCACCAGAACAGTATGCGGAGGCCAGTGAGATTCTCATCAATGCGATGAAAGGCGGGACGCTTTCTTATCAGGGCCGCCACTTTGAGTTGAAAGATGTTCCGCTGACGTTGAGACCTCACCAATATCCCCATCCCCCGACATGGATCGCCACCAATCGACCCGAGCCGGCTAGCTGGGCCGCTGCGAATGGGGCAAACATCGCCTGCGTCGGACCTTCCACTTCTGTTCGCAGCGTTACCGACGCGTTCCGCGCCGCCCGAATTCACGATGCTGACATTGGCCAGCAAGCGCCATTTCTTGGATTGCTCCGAATGGTGGTGATAGGGCGTTCTGAAACAGATGCGTATTTGCTCGCAGCACCTGCCTATGAACGATGGCTCAATAGCTTCAAATTTCTATACGAACTAAATGCCATTTCCACTCCACCAAACTTGCCTTTGAACTTCGATGCAGCAATTGAAAGTGAATTGTGCGTCGTGGGAACGGCAGATTCTGTCCGAAAAGCTCTCCTTGATCAGCTGGAAGAGGCAGGTGCTAATTATCTTCTGTGTCAACTGGCATTTGGGGATTTGCCGCTGGATGCCTCACTATACACCGCATCGGCCATTCGATCCGAAATCATGGCTCGAGTTGCCGCATCGTGAATCCGTCGTGTGATTGGAGGAGCAGCGGCAGCGCTGCTCCTCATTGCGAAACGGTTGTGGGGGCCGGACTCCTGTGTCAGGTGTAAACCATTGGAGCACGTCCTATCTGATCCAGGTCATATCCTGCGGCTTTGAAGTAGTTGGCACATTCGGCTGGGGTGAAGAGGTCGACGACCGCGCCGAGGCGTCCTGACCTTGCCCCTCTGATCTAATCCGGTTTGAAGTTCGTTCTGGCCCATCCAGAGGACCAGGACATGAAACGCAGCCGCTTCTCTGAAGAGCAGATCATCGGAATTTTGAAGAAACACGAGGCTGGGGTATCGGTTGGCGATCTGTGCCGCAAGCACGGGGTCAGCGACGCCTCGATCTACAATTGGA
>NZ_RZTF01000370.1:0-6370 GCF_004023175.1 Mesorhizobium sp. M7A.F.Ca.MR.362.00.0.0 | reverse complement strand
ACGCCCCACTTTTCTTCCAGAAGCTTCGACAGCTCGGCCGCCTCGAGGACGGTCAGCTTCGAAAGGTCGTCTACGATCTTTGCGAGATCAGCCATTGTTGTGTTCCTTCATAAGGTTCGAACGTGTGTTTGTGATAGCGAGGAACGGCCTCATGCCGCCTCGTCCTTCCGGGCGTAAGCGCCGATGACGCGCGCGACCGAGGCCGCTGGCGCATTGACGATCTGGGCGATCCGGGTTGCCGGCGTGGCGATCATGCCAACCAGCCTGGCGCGCAGCTCATCGAGCGACGGAAGTGTGGCGAGTGCCTTCACACCGTCGGCATTGAGCGAGGTGGTGCCCATTGCGCCGCCGAGAATGACGAGCTTGTCATTTCCCTTGGCGAAATCGGACGCGACCTTCGGCGCCGCAATCGGATCCTCCGAATAAGCAATCAGCGTCTGTCCCTTGAACAGCTCGATGATCGATGCGGAGTCCGTGCCCTGAAGAGCGATTTTGGCGAGACGGTTCTTCGCGACTTTGACGGTGCCACCGGCGGCGCGCATTTTCGACCGAAGGTCGTTCATTTGCGCGACGGTGATACCGGCGTAGTGGGCCACGACCACTGAACCTGCGTTCGAGAACGCACCGTTCAGGCCCGTGACGAGTTCGCGTTTTTCCGCTCTGTCCACTGCCTATCTCCAGTTGACCCCAATCCTGTTAACGGGAACATCCCATTGACGAGGACAGGCGTCGGGTTGCCTTTTGTCGGCCGGGCCATCCAGTAACGGATCTCCCGAACGACGCTCGAGGATCCTGCCCCCTTTCGCCACATCGACGGTCAAGCCGGCGATGCGCAGACAAAAGGCAAACACGGTTCGAACCTTTCATTGGAGCAATCGCTCCGTTGTCCGGTCTTCACCCGTCTCATGCAGGCCCAAATCGAATTAAGG
Source organism: Mesorhizobium sp. M7A.F.Ca.MR.362.00.0.0 (assembly GCF_004023175.1). Taxonomy (NCBI): domain Bacteria; kingdom Pseudomonadati; phylum Pseudomonadota; class Alphaproteobacteria; order Hyphomicrobiales; family Phyllobacteriaceae; genus Mesorhizobium; species Mesorhizobium sp. M7A.F.Ca.MR.362.00.0.0. The sequence continues at coordinate 5,441 of NZ_RZTF01000370.1, read as the reverse complement.
CTTCTGGGCCGCCTGCAATCTCGGACAGGATGTCCGGAAACCTCTCGGCTTCCGGTACCGGGCCGCCAACTAGGTCGGAGGCCCGGAATTCTTTGCAGATCAGCCGTTTACCGGCCGATCTCGATCAAAACTTATCAGGACGCGTTGAGCGTCGCGACGTCGAGCTTGAGGCCCGGGCCCATCGTCGAGGTGACCGACACCTTCTTGACGTAGTTGCCCTTGGCGCCAGTCGGCTTTGCCTTGGTCACCGCATCGGCGAAGGCGCGGATGTTCTCTTCCAGGGCCTTGACGTCGAACGAGACCTTGCCGACGCCGGCATGGACGATGCCAGCCTTCTCGACACGGAACTCGACGGCGCCGCCCTTGGATGCCTTGACGGCGGCGGCAACGTCGGTGGTGACGGTGCCGACCTTCGGGTTCGGCATCATGCCGCGCGGGCCGAGCACTTTGCCCAGACGACCGACGAGCGGCATCATGTCCGGCGTGGCGATGCAGCGATCAAAATCGATCGTGCCCTTCTGGACGATGTCGACCAGATCCTCGGCACCGACGATGTCGGCGCCGGCGGCGCGCGCTTCGTCGGCCTTGTCGCCACGGGCGAACACGGCGACACGCACCGAGCGGCCGGTGCCGTTCGGCAGGTTGACCACGCCGCGGACCATCTGGTCGGCATGGCGCGGGTCGACGCCGAGGTTCATGGCGACTTCGATGGTCTCATCGAACTTCACCGAGGAACGGTCCTTGAGCAGCTTCAGCGCATCGCCCAGGGCATAAGCCTTGTTGGGATCGATGCCTTCGCGGGTCTTCGATACGCGCTTTGCAATCTTTGCCATGATCTTAGCCCACCACTTCCAGACCCATCGAGCGGGCGGAGCCCTCGACCATGCGCATGGCCGCTTCGACGTCGTTTGCGTTCAGGTCTTTCATCTTCGCGGTGGCAATCTCGCGGACCTTGTCACGCGAAACCGTCCCGGCCTTGACCTTGCCCGGCTCCTTGGAACCGGACGTCAGGTTCGCCGCCTTCTTCAGGAAGTAGCTCACCGGCGCCGTCTTCATGACGAAGGTGAAGGACTTGTCCTGATAGTAGGTGATGACGACCGGAACCGGCGATCCCTTTTCCATTTCCTGGGTCTGCGCGTTGAACGCCTTGCAGAATTCCATGATGTTGATGCCACGCTGACCAAGCGCCGGGCCGATCGGGGGAGACGGCGTCGCCGATCCCGCTTTCACCTGGAGCTTGAGCTGGCCTGCAATTTTCTTAGCCATCTCTTTTCCTGCCTTTGTCTATGCCGGTCATGCCGGCGGTTGCAGTCTGGTGGTGCGGTTCGCGCAGCCGGCTAAAGCCGCACTCGCCTCCCACCGTCTCAGGCCGCGCGCTTCCGCGCCGCCTCCCCCGATCGCCAAACCGGCGCCAGGGATTTCGGATCAGCCCTTTTCGACCTGTCCGAATTCCAGATCGACAGGCACGGCGCGCCCGAAGATCGAAACTTCCACCTTGAGCCGTGCCCGCTCCTCGTCCACTTCCTGGACGAAACCGTTGAACGACGCGAAGGGACCATCCGAAACGCGGATCGCTTCGCCGATCTCGAACGTGACCGAAGGCTTCGGCCGCTCGACGCCTTCCTGGACCTGGTTCAGGATGCGCTGGGCTTCCGCCTCGGTGATCGGCACCGGCTTGGAGTCGCCCAGAAAGCCGGTGACCTTCGGTGTGTTCTTGACCAGCGAGAACACCGCATCGGTCAAATTGGCCTTCAGCAGCACATAGCCCGGGAAGAACTTCCGCTCGGCATCGACCTTGCGGCCGCGGCGAACTTCGACGACCTTCTCGGTCGGAACCACGATCTGGTGGATGTCGGCGGACAGGCCCTTCTGCTTGGCCTTGTTCTCGATATCCTCGGCGACCTTCTTTTCAAAGTTCGAATAGGCGTGGACGATGTACCAGCGCGCGGTCATTTCAAGACTTCTCCGTAATCGCCGGACTTAGCGTCCGATGCCCAGAATCTGTTCGACCGCAAGGCCCATGAGCTGATCGGCGGTGAAGAAAAAGATCATCGCGATCACTGCGAAGGCCAGAACCATCACCGTCGAGATCATCGTTTCGCGTCGCGACGGCCAAGTCACCTTGGCGGTCTCCGCGCGAACCTGCTGGAGAAAGACGAAAGGATTTGTGGTTTTCGAAGCCATATGCCGCTCTGTCTTCAAGACCCGTTGGCCGGGTCTCCTGGATGATCCCGCTGGCCGGGACGTGCCGCCTGAGCCCAATCTCGCGCCGAATCAGCGCAATCATTTCGCCCATGCAAATCAGACGCGTAAAGCCGGTTTCCCAGCTCCACGCGTCGCGTGTCTGTTTCGTCTACATAAAACCGATTCTTGATCCACGCAAGTGGCAAGTCTCCGCTTTATGACCAAACACCGCCTCGGAACCATCCAGTCGTTCCGTCCCGGCTATGGCGCTCTTATGCCCCAATCGACCCTATATGGCAAGCGGGTCGCCGATTTTCAAAGGCCAGGCCATGGAAATATCGTTTTGAACGCCATTCCGAAACGGCGAAACATTGGGTTGAATGCCATTCAGGGAATGGCACGGGCAGCAGGGCTCGAACCTACGACCTGCGGTTTTGGAGACCGCCGCTCTACCAACTGAGCTATGCCCGTATCGTGCGCATGTCGGCGCAGAAGGCGCTTCCTAAAAGCTTCCGCACGCTCTGTAAAGAGCGGTTTGCAAGCAAACGCGCCTTAATCCCGACAAGGCCATCCGGGTCGATCCCAAGCTCCGGCCTGAAGTCGCCAGCGCGCGGTGGCGTGATTGAGAGAGACGTCGCCTGCCCTCTTCGATGTGGAGCGTCCTCAAGCGGCATTCGTGGCAGGCTGCGGTCGCCCGCGTGCAAGCCAAAGCGCCCAGCCGCATATCAGGAGTTCGCATGCGAACGTCCAGTGCAGCAAAAAGCTGAGCACCCAATTGCTGAAGTCCGCCGGTACAGTGACGAGTTCGAACGCCCGCCGATCGAATGGCATCAGCCACAATATCGGCGACGCCAGCGTATCGAGGACCATATGCAGCATGGCGGCGGCAAAGAAGGCAGCCGTGGCTGCCAGATACGAGCGGGCGCGCCAGCTGACGAATAGCAACGACAGCGCCCCTGCGGCCGCCCAGAACAGCGGCCAATGCGTCATATAGGAGTGATGGTGGGTGCGTCCGCCGTCGATGAAATGGAAATACAGCATATCGATATCGGGGATGACACTGCCGACTATGGCGGCCCCGACGATAGCCGGGCTGCCAGGCCACTGCCTGCGCATGAACGTTCCGAGAATATAGCCACTTGGAAGATGGGCGATCAGCATCTCGGGACCGTTCACGGTTGCAGGCCAGTGCAGCATTCCGCCCTATTGTGGCGTTATTCCGGATGCCTGCGCCCGATACGCTTCGTGCCGATCATGGTTCCGTACCCGGTGGCTTATAGGGGCCGCCCGGCACGCCCCAACCCAGGCCGGCATCGATCCTCCGCCTGCCTGGCGCCGCCAGCAGCGACGATAGCATCGGAAGCGGCTCAACCTGCCTCATGGCCGGTTTCCGGCTCCGCCGCACACTACAATTTGGCCGGCGCATCAGCCTCGGCATTGGCGGAAGGCCGGATCCGGCAATTCTCGGGTCTTGGCACCGCCTCGCAAATGGTGGCACCGGTCAGCGCGTCGACCGATTGCAGGCCGGTCGTCAGGCCGACCTTCAGCATCATGCCGGGTTCCAGCCGGCGCTCGGCCGAGCGTCGCTCGATCGCTGCGAACAGGGCGGGACCGATCGCCATCTCCTCGAGATAGGCCTTGACCATCTGCTTTTGCCCCATCGGGTAAAGGCTAAGCCGCGCCTGGGGACCGACAAACCGCCTGATGCCGCCGGCAAGCATCAGCGCGCAGGCCGAATCGCACTCCACGCCGGCATCGATGCTCAGCCCGGCATAGGCGCCCTCTTTGGCCAGGCAATTCCACGCTCCTGGGTCACAGCCGACGAAATCGGTGCGGCCAACGGCGACGTCGAGCTTCTTTTCATGGATAAGCCGTCCTGCCGCCAGGGCGCTGAGCAGGTCGCCTCCCCTCGAACTGATCACGACAGGCAGTTGCCGTTTGCCAAGCATGGCGAGCAATTGGCGCAGCTTCTGCGGGGTCCGGGGGGTGATCGCGCCTTCTGCCGAGATCCATTCCGGGCAGTCTGGATTGCAGAGCGGATTGGTGCCGCGAACGACGACGAAGCGCATGTCTTCATCGCGCCGCGCCGCCTCGGGTTCGATCGGTGGCGGCGTGGCCGCGGTCGCCGTCAGGCCATCAGGCTTGTTCCCCGGCACCTCCCGGCAATTCGCGGCCAGGCGGCCGGGCTCGCACAGGCTTGCCGCTGTCAGCAGGCCTACAGCGTCCGTGCTGGTGACCAGCTTCATCGCCAGCATGTCGTCGAGGGCGATCTGGTGGATTTCGCTGGCCGGGGTGCCCTTCATCGTTTCGAGCATGCTTTGTTCGATGCCCATCTGTTTCAGGTAGGCTGCCAGCTTTTTCTCCACGGACTTGCTCATCTCGTAGGTCTTGTAGCTGCCGGCATTCTTGCGGCTGACGATCTTTGTGTTGAGGATCTTCTTCTTGCCCCCCACGACGCGATAGGTGGTACGGTATTGCAATTTCGTGCGGATGTAGGTCGTGGTGATCTGATGGACGCCGAGATAGGCCCATTCGCCGGCCACCCGCCTGATACCGCCGGCAAACATCAGAGGACAGGCGGAATTGCACATGGCGCCATAGTCGATGACATCGCCGAAGTAGCGGGCGTCACGGTCCTGGCACCCCTTCGCACCGGGCTGGCAGCTGGAAAACACCGTCTTGCCGATGGCGATATCGAACTTGTTCTTGCGGATCAGCCGGCCAAGCGTCAGCGCCGCCTCGACATTGCCGCCGGGAGAATCGACGACAACAGGCAGTTTCCGGCCGCCAAGCGTCTTCAGCATGCGTTTGAAGAGTGCCGGCGTGCCGGCTTCTATCGAGCCCTCGGCCGATATCCATTCCGGGCAGATCGGCTCGCACCCCGGTGCGTTGCTGCGAACGATGCCGAACCGCATTGTCGGCCCAAGATCCGGCGCCGCATCCGCCGCAAAGGCTGCGGGGCCTGCGGCAAGCAATGCGAGCAGCCAGGTCAGAGCCAGCGGCCACAATGCCCGACGATGGAAAAACCGCCTTGGAACCATTTGAAAAAAGCCCCTCGATGCAACCTATACTAGTCGAGGCCCGGAGCCTTGCAACAGGGTTCGGCTGACAGAGTCGCAACCGATAGCCCCGCAAAAGAAAAGGGCGGCCCGAAGACCGCCCTTTTCTTGTCGATCCGGCGAATGCCGGGCTCGATTATTCCTTGATGGTGACGACGATGCCGGCACCGACGGTGCGGCCGCCTTCACGGATAGCGA
>NZ_RZTF01000369.1:1217-6382 GCF_004023175.1 Mesorhizobium sp. M7A.F.Ca.MR.362.00.0.0 | reverse complement strand
CCTTGCGCTCGAAGGGCACGATGACGGGCAATTCCTCGCCCTCCAGCCGCCTGGCGGCGTCGATATAGGCCTTGGCAGCGGAATTGAGCGGCTCCGACAGTGTCACCGGCGAACCGAGGTTGGAGGCGCGCAGCACATCCTGGCTTTCCGGAATGATGCCGAGCAGCGGCACCGACAGGATTTCCAGCACGTCGTCGATGGACAGCATCTCGCCGCGCGACGCACGCGCCGCGTCGTAGCGGGTGACCAGCACATGCTTGGCGATCTGCTCGCCCTGCTCGGCCCGCAAGGTGCGGGCGTCGAGCAGGCCGATGATGCGATCGGAATCGCGCACCGACGACACTTCCGGATTGGTGACGATGACTGCCTCGTCGGCAAAGCGCATGGCGAGTTGCGCGCCGCGCTCGATGCCGGCCGGGCTGTCGCAGAACACGTAGTCGAACACCGAGCGCAGCTTGTCGATGACTTCGCCGACGCCCTCTTCGGTCAGCGCATCCTTGTCGCGCGTCTGCGATGCCGGCAGCAGGAACAGCGTCTCGACCCGCTTGTCGCGGATCAGCGCCTGCGAGAGCTTCGCCTGGCCCTGGATGACGTTGACGAGGTCGAACACCACGCGCCGTTCGGCGCCCATGATCAGGTCGAGGTTGCGCAGGCCGACGTCAAAGTCGACCAAGGCCACCTTCTTGCCGGTCTTGGCCACGGCCGCCCCGAGGGCCGCCGTCGAGGTCGTCTTGCCGACGCCCCCCTTGCCCGAGGTGACCACCACTACCTTGCCCATTGAAAAGCCTCCGTTGTTGTTTTCTTGGTCGGGCGACCATCGGCCGCCCCAATATCGAAACGAATGTCAGCTCAGTGTCGAAACCCGCAAGGCGTCCCCATCGAGAAACGCCTGCACCGGCTTGCCGCGCGAAACACCTTCCATTTCCTCGGCGGTGACGTACCAGCCGTCGACCGCCAGAAGCTCCGCCTCGTTCTTGCGGCAGAAGATGCGCGCGCCTCTGTTGCCCAGCGCACCCGCCGAAGCGCGCCCGCGCAGCGTGCCGTAGACATGGATCGAGCCCGCCGCGATGATCTCCGAACCGGACGCGACCGAACCGAGCACGATGACATCGCCATGCGGATGCACGATCGCCTGGCCCGAGCGGATCGGCGCCTTGATCATCAGCGTGCCCGAAGCTTCAACCTGCGGCTCGCTATCGCCCGCCTTGCTTGCGTCAACCTTGCCGTCGCCGGCCTTGGCCGCGCCGGCTTCAGGCGCCCTGCCCTCGGCCTTGCCCTCTTCGGAAACATCCTCCCGCGCCTTGCGGGGCAGCAGCCCATCCGTCGTCGCCTCCTTGGCGCCGACCAGCACCGGCGGCAGGTTGGGCGCGAGTGCGGCGTGGCCGTCGAGCTCGATGGCGTAGATGCGGATGCCGCGATGGCCAAGCACGTCGACCAGCGATTCGATCGCGGCGACATCGGGCTTCAAGGTGTTGAGATCGAGCACCACCGGCCGCCCGGCAAAATAGCCCGGCGAGTTGCCGATCCAGTGATCCAGCCCCTCCAGCCACTCCGCCAAGGGCGCTTCCGGCGTCAGCGTGAAAGCGACGAAAGAACGGGCGCGAAAACGAATGGATTTGGCCTCGAGGGGGGCGGCAAAGGTCACGGCTGGCGAATCCTTACTGAGAGGTAAACGCTAGCGAGGGAATGGTTAACGAATGGTTAATGGGGAGGGTTGAGAGAGGAGGTCGGAAGGGTGGCTCCCGACAGAGATAGCCGAGGTTCGAAATCTGCCGCCGGCCATTTCCATACATCTAACTAAGCGACTGAAACAACGCGCTCGTCAGCCAAGTGCCTCTGAACGGACTTGGGTAACGTCGGCTGCCCATCTGGCGGTTACAACTGCTCGGCAACATGAACAGCGTCAGAAAGACTTGACGGAAAATGGGCCCGCTCCCTCCTCCACTGAGCGCCAACGCACTTCTCGATTGCAAAGCCGCCTTTGTGGGGCACTATTCGAAATTGCTTCTTGGCACGGCGCAACACAGGAAATTCGGCAACGCGCCATTCTGGAACTTTGCTCCTGACGTTGTTTAATTTAGCTGCGAGATCGGCAACAGACGAATAGCGGTCTACTAATGCCTTTGCGCAGCACTTTCGTATGATAGCCATGAGAGCGGTTGGCGTCCAAGCGGGCAGCGTCGAGTAGTCGAGAATACGACTTCGGGCAATTCTGGACTCGACAATCGAAGTGGCAAATGCCTGCTGATCCCAGTCGGTAAGCTCATCATATTTCTTCTTCTCCCTGTCAGCAAGCCAATCGCGCTCGTGATAAGGCAAATGACCGCCCAAAACCTGATAGAAAACCATTCCAAGTTGATAGATGTCTCCCTGGCGGTAAAAACACTTTTGATCAAGCTCTTCGGGCGGCCGATATAGGAGCGAATGCCGGGTCGACGTCTTAGCGTAGCCCTCATTGTTCTGAACCACCACCGATCCAAAATCTCCGATTACGAATCGATCGTCTGAAAGACAGAAGATATTGGACGGCTTTAAATCGCGATGCAGATACCCATTGCCGTGCAGGAAGCTTGCGCCAGCTGCGATCTGGCTTAAAACATCGATTGCCTCGACAGTGCCGAATTTGCGCCTCCCCAAGGCATCATCTAGATCGCCAGATGCACAGTACGGCGTCATAAAAAATGCATCGTCCTTGTCGATGCTCTCAGCGTGATACACTTTGAGAATGTGCTCGGAATCGAGATTAGCGAGCAACGCAGGTTCTGCGTGATCGCCGCCACCCCAATAGTAAAACTTAACTACGACATTGCGCTTGAGTAACTTGTTGTGACCGATGAGCACATAGCCATTTGCGCCCTTGTCAATCATACTGACGAATTCAATGTCTTTCGACAGCTCTTCGGCCTTTAACCTGACTAGCGGTGGCAAAGGCGAAAAATCCAATGCCATTAGAGCTCCTTGGCACTCTTGAGGTGATACACTCCGCAGCGATATGCATCTTCTTGATATTTCAGGACTCCATCTGGAATGCCTCCCAAATTCGTCTTTGCGAATTTTGATAGTGCGACGGGATTAACAAAAACCACCTCACGATCGGAGAGCTGGAACAACGTCTCTATTTTAAACGACACAGCTCCTCCTCCCATTTGTCCCCCTTTCGCTCTTGCCTTCACGGCAAACACATCCACACCATGCTCATGAGCAAACGTCCTCACCGCCTGGAGAAGCGCCTTGACTGAACTGGTGTCCTTGTCGTCGCCCAAATTGAGCTTTCTGGTCTTGCAGCTTATGTGATGCGGATCGTCATCCTTGACTGAAACCAGGACTAGCCTAGCTTCGCTGGCTTTTAGATCTACTCCACATACAATCACTTGATAATCTCCGTTGTTCTGAGTGGCACCCCACGTTGATTCCGTACATTTATGGATATCGTCTGACAAGTGTCCATCGTCCGCGAGATTCGAATTCGTTGCCTTTTTAGTGACATCGCAGGGCTTAAGGTCAGATTCTAGGTGGAGGCCTCTTGCTTTCCTTATTTGGTCAGACAATTTCGCCCGGTTGGCGGGCGTCAACCGGACTGAACAACAGTCGGTCCATAGGCGATATCAGTGCAAACAGAGTGGTTATATTCCAATGGCGGATTATAACTTCGCATTTCCACACAATATCGTAGCTTTCTGAGCCTTTGTGCACTATTGACGCTTGGCGCCTTGAGGGAGTGAGCAGGATGCGTATAACTAGTGTCGAACTCGAGAACTTTCGTCGGTTTACGTCGCTGAAAATACGGGACATTCCTCCGGAGGCGCGGCTCGTTGTCCTAGCTGGGCCTAACGGATCAGGTAAATCCTCCCTGTTTGACGCGTTCCTCCTAAAGTACCGAATGTCTAGTGGATATGGATGGAACGGAGATAGCAGATATTACGACAGACCGCTGCAGGCAAATATTGAGCTTTCGCAACGCATTACAATCGGGATTCAAGATAATGCGCCATTGCAGCGAGGCTCAGTGTATGTTCGCACGGCCTATCGGAACGATCCTGAGTTCCTAACCGATACTTTGTCACGAACTGGGCCGGTGCTTGCTGATTTTCCCATTAACCGACTCATTGAATCAGACGCCACGGTAGCCAGAAATTACCAGCGCCTTGCATCGCAAGCGATGGAGGATGTCTTCGTCAATGAGGCAGCCACTACTAAGATGGGCGACTTTCGAGACAGACTCATTGGGGAGTGTCGAGAACCCCTTAAGCGGCTTTTTCCAGATCTTACCTTTGTGGGTGTGGGCAATCCGCTCGAACAAGGGACATTTCAGTTCGATAAGGGTTCCGCCAAGAGCTTTGACTACAAGAACTTGTCTGGTGGAGAGAAAGCGGCTTTCGACTTGATCCTAGATTTTGTCGTCAAGCGCAAAAGCTATAAAGATGCGATCTATTGCATTGACGAGCCGGAAGCGCACATTAGTACCAAGCTACAGGGTACGCTGCTGCAGGAGCTTCTCGGTTTGATCCCTGAAAGGTCGCAGCTCTGGATCGCTTCTCACTCGATTGGGATGATGCGAAAAGCTCGCGAACTCTATGAAGCGAATTCAGGATCAGTGACTTTCCTTGATTTTGGTGGGCACGATTTCGACAAACCCACCGTGATCACGCCGTCGAAGCCTACGAGGGCATTCTGGGAACAGGTGCTGCATGTCGCCCTTGATGATCTAGCGGCTCTCGTCGCGCCACGAGAAGTCATCGTGTGTGAGGGCAATCCCGGAGGTGCAGTGCCAGGCAAGAACGCGGAGCATGATGCCCGTGTTTACTCTACCATTTTTGCTGAAGAGTTTCCGGACGTGATATTTCTCTCCGCCGGTAATTCTAAGGAGGTGGCCGGTGATTATTTAGGGATCGCTGCAGCACTGCCAAAGATTGCCTCGGGCATGAAAGTCAAACGACTCATTGATGGTGATGACCACGCACCGGCTGATGTAACGGACTTCAACACGGATGGGATAAAGGTTTTGGACCGCAGGCATCTCGAAGCCTATCTATATGATGATGAAGTTCTGACGGCCTTATGTGACTCTATCAATAAGCCAAACTTGGCACCAATACTGTTGGCCGAGAAGCAGGCAGAAATAAGTTCCAGTTTCGGGAGAGGTAATTCCATCGACGACCTAAAAT
>NZ_RZTF01000369.1:0-1207 GCF_004023175.1 Mesorhizobium sp. M7A.F.Ca.MR.362.00.0.0 | reverse complement strand
AAGTATCTACGTGAAAGCGAAGAAACTCCTCGGATTGACTGGGGTTGGCAATGATCAGATGTCGTTTGCCAGAAACACATTGGCTCCCCTCATTAAGCCAGGAATGGCCATCTATGGCCAACTCAAGCAGGACATATTTGGACCGTAGTTTGGTCCATATGGGCGGGCAATTTGCCCGCTACTCCCAACCATCTCTGCATACCCCTCATTTTCCATCAAGTCGGCGTATTCTCCAGCTGTCCCCTCCCATGCTTCGACATAAGACGGTCGGATCGTTACCGCCTTTCCGCTGCCGGAAGGTCCAGCATATAGACGGTATTGTAAGTGCCTGACAGGGTGGTCCGCGCCTGTCAGCGGTTGTCACTCGGGCTATCGTGCCCGCATCGCTATGCCGACGCGACGTCGCAGGTAGTGTCGCTTTCGCCGCTTGCCGGTCTTTTCGTCCTTCTCGCTCCATCGAAGACATAGGACGGCCGAACGCGGATTCCTCTTCGCCTTTCAAAACGGATGCACGACCCAACGACACAGGCTATGTTGCCCCGTCTGGCCGAGGTCACCGAGGGGCATGACATGCAGGCAATGCCGATAGCGCATGAAGCCGCGCAACCCGTGCGCCCCATATCCTCCTTGGCCGGCTATCCGGCCGCCGTCCTGTGCTGGCTGCTTTCGGCCGGTGTCTATATCGCGGCCAAATGGGTGGCGCCCGAAATGCCGCCCTGGGGCCTGTGCTTCTGGCGGCTGACGCTTGCCTGCGCCATCCTGCTGCCGATCGTGCACCGTCATCACGAGGCGATGATCGGGCTTTTGCGAACGCGCGCCGTGGAGGTCGTCGCCGTGGGGGCGATCGGCCTGACGCTGTGCCAAGGCATGATCTACCATGGCCTCAGCCACATCGACGCCACCACGGCCGGCATCATCATGGCGCTGTCGCCTGTCATGACGATGGTGCTCGCCCGTTTCGTGCTTGGCGAGCCGCTCGGGCTGTGGAAGTCGCTTGGCGCGCTGGTTGCGCTTGCCGGGATGATTTTCATCGTTGCCCACGGCGACCTGACGGCGCTGCTGCAACTCAAGCTCAACGCCGGCGAGCTGTGGATCGTCGGCAGCGCGTTCTGCTGGGGCCTCTACACCGTGCTTTTGCGCCGTGCCAAATTCGGCATCGAACTCTTGCCGATGGTCGTGCTGCTGCTCGGCGCCGGTGCGCTGGTCG
>NZ_RZTF01000368.1:4216-6470 GCF_004023175.1 Mesorhizobium sp. M7A.F.Ca.MR.362.00.0.0 | reverse complement strand
CCGAAATCGAGAACCTACTTCTGGATGCAGGTGTCGACCGTATCCTTGGTGCACTCGTCGAGGCCGGTGAACACCGGATCGGCGACTGCCTTGCCTTCGATCAGGTCGATCATCACCGACGGTGCCTTGTAGCCCATTTCGAACGGCCGCTGACCGACCAGAGCCGTCACGAGGCCGTCACGAGCGATCGCCACTTCGTCGCCGATCGTGTCGGCGGCGCCGATGACGAAGTCGTTGCTGGCGATCCGGTCCTTGAGCGGTCCGAACAGATCGCGATAGGGCTGCGGCGCCCCGAACAGCGGCCAGCCGCCCATGATGCCGAAGGCGTCCAGCTTGGGGTTGGCGGCGAGGATGTCGGTCATCGCCTGTACGCCCTTGGCGCCGTCGTCATTGGTGAACACCGGGCAGCCGGCGACTTCGGTCCAGCCACCTTCACCGGCAAGTGCGGCAAGGCCTTCCTTGCCCGAAAGTGCGTCACGCATGCCTTGCGCACGGCGCAGGATGTTGTCGGCCGCCGGGTTGCCTTCGATGGTGCAGATCGTGCCGCCATTCGGCTTGCCCTTCTTGATGTACTCGCCGATCTTCTTGCCCATCAGGTAATTGTCGGTACCGAGATAGGTCTTGCGAAGACCTGCGTCTTCCTTGCTGAGATCGGCATCGACCGTCATGATCGGGATCGTCGGATTGGCGCTCTTGATCGTCTGCGCGATCAGCGGCGCGTTGGACGGCGAGATCGCCATCGCCACCGTGTCGGCCTTGCTCAGCATGTCCTGGACGATCTGCGCCTCGCCGGCCTCGTCCGAAGTCGACGCCGGACCGGTGTAGAAGCATTCATACTCCGAGCTGGCGTTTTCCTTGTTCCATTTCTCGCAGCCCTGGTGGATGGCCTCGAAGAACGGATTGTCGAGACCTTTCACGACAATGACGAGCTGTTTCTTGGCCAAAGCCGGCCCGGCACCCAACGCCATGGCGGCGACGGCGGCGAGCAAAAGTGTCTTCCTCATGTCAGTCCTCCCTTGAAACAAACGGACACGGCGTGCCCGCCATACAGATCGACCGGATGCGTGATGACCGAGGGTCGTTTCGAGCGCTCGTGTCGCCAGGACAGATCGATAAGCATTTCCAGATTCGGCTTCAGATCAGCTCACACACAGGTGTCGCCGGATGCTGGGCCGTCAAACCTCCGCCGATTCCGGCCGGCGAACCGCCAGCGGGGATCGGCATAATCTCCTCCGACGCTTAGCTAATATCGGCTTGGCGCCAACGTCAATGCTATTTGTCCTACAAAACGGATTTTTAAAATAGTCCTGGCCCAATTCGTCCGACAATTGATTGACGTGCGCCGGCTTTTGCGTAAAAGAACGCTAATGCCGTCTTCGGGAGGAGCCGGGGAGAGCGAGGCCTAAGCAGCGTCGGCGTCCACGCCGGGAACAGCGGCAGGTCGCAAATCACGGGGAGGCAAAGGCTGGTGGCGGTTCTCGAACTCACCAACATCTCAAGGCATTTCGGCGCCATCCAGGCTGTCAACGACGTTTCGCTGTCGATCGAGCCCGGACAGGTGGTCGGCCTCATGGGCGACAACGGCGCCGGCAAGTCGACGCTGGTCAAGATGATCGCCGGCAATTTCCGCCCGAGCCATGGCACCATGCACATGGACGGCAAGGAATTGATCCTGCACAAGCCGGCGGAAGCCCGCCAGCACGGCATCGAGATCGTCCACCAGGACCTTGCGCTCTGCAACAATCTGACCGCCGCCGCCAATGTCTATCTCGGCCGCGAGCTGCGGCGCGGCGTCGGGCCGTTCCGCATCCTCGACTATGCCTCGATGTACAAGCGTGCCGGCCAGCTCTTCGCCGAGTTGAAGTCCGAAACCCGTCCGCGCGACCTCGTCAAGCAGATGTCGGGTGGCCAGCGCCAGGCGGTTGCCATCGCCCGCACCATGCTGTCGCAGGCCAAGATCGTGCTGATGGACGAACCGACGGCGGCGATCTCGGTGCGCCAGGTCGCCGAAGTGCTGAACCTGATCCGCCATTTGCGCGATCAGGGCATCGCCGTCGTGCTGATCAGCCACCGAATGCCTGACGTCTTCACCGTCGCCGACCGCGTCATCGTCATGCGGCGCGGCCGCAAGGTCGCCGACAAGACCATTGCGTCGAGCTCGCCCGAGGAAGTGACCGGGCTGATCACCGGCGCCATCGAACAGGTTTGATTTCAGCGAATTTCACCACGCACAGCAGATGAAGGTCGACGATGG
>NZ_RZTF01000368.1:0-4206 GCF_004023175.1 Mesorhizobium sp. M7A.F.Ca.MR.362.00.0.0 | reverse complement strand
GACAATGGACCAGCCGATCGAACACAAGCAGCAATCCTTGGCCGCGAGAGTGTTTGCCAGCCAGACCTTCTGGGTGGTGATCGCGGTCATCCTTGCCTGCGTGTTCCTATCGTTTGCCACCGACGCCTTCGCCACCTCGAAGAACCTCTACAACATCACCCGCAACATCACCTTCGTCGCCATCATCGCGCTCGGCATGACTTTCGTCATCATCACCGGCGGCATCGACCTGTCGGTTGGCTCGGTACTATGCCTGTCGTCAATGGTGCTGGCCGTCACCATGCATGCCGGCTACTCGATCGAGGTCGGCATCCTGGCCTCCATTGCCACCGCGCTCGCCATTGGCGCCTTCAACGGCGTGCTGATCGCCTATCTCGGCTTTCCATCCTTTGTGGTGACGCTCGGCATGTTGTCGATCGCCCGCAGCCTCGCCATGGTCGCCTCCAACAACACGGTCGTCTTCCAGTTCGGGCCGGACCACGCCAAGCTTCTGTCATTGGGCGGCGGCGCCTGGGTGTTCGGCATCGCCAATCCGGTGCTTTACATGATCCTTCTGGCGCTGATCACCGGCTTTATCCTGCGCTGGACGAAGTTCGGCCGCCACATCTTCGCCATTGGCGGCAACGAGCACGCGGCAACGCTGACCGGCGTTCCGGTGCGCCAGATCAAGGTTGCCGTCTACATGATCTCGGCGCTGTCGGCCGGCATTGCCGGCATCATCCAGACCGGCTGGCTGGGCGCCGTCACCACCAATCTCGGCACCGGCATGGAGCTGCAGGTGATCGCCGCAACCGTCATCGGCGGCGCCAATCTGGCTGGCGGCGTCGGCACCGCCTTTGGCGCCATCGTCGGTGCGGCCCTGATCGAGGTGATCCGCAACAGTCTCGGCCTGCTCGGCATCAATGCCTTCTGGCAAGGTGTGTTCATCGGCGGCGCCATCCTGCTGGCGGTGCTGTTCGACCGCATCCGCAATTTCCGCCGCAGTGACTAGAACCATGATCCCGAAAAGTGGAAACCGGTTTTCTCGGACAAACGGGACCGTTTGTCCGGAGATCATGGTCAAACAAAAGACGGTTTGATGGCCAACTCCCTGTTCAGCCTCGAGGGGCGGCTGGCGCTGGTGACTGGCTCCGGCCAGGGCATCGGCTTCGCGCTGGCTCGGGGCATGGCTGAACATGGGGCAAGCGTGGTGCTGAACGGCCGCGACGCCGCCAGGATCGGCGGTGCCGTCGAAAAGCTGCGCAATGCCGGCTTCAAGGCGCACGCCTCGACCTTCGACGTCACCGATTTTCAGGCGGTCAACGAGGACATTGCCCGCATCGAGGCCGAGATCGGCGCCATCGACATCCTCATCAACAATGCCGGCGTGCAGTTCCGCGCCCCGCTCGAGGACTTTCCCGAGGAGCAATGGGAGCGCCTGTTCAAGACCAATGTGTCGGGCGCCTTCCATGTCGGCAAGGCGGTCGCCCGCCACATGTTTCCGCGCGGCAAGGGCAAGATCATCAACATCGGCTCGGTGCAGAGCGAACTGGCAAGGCCGAACATCGCACCATACACCGCGACCAAGGGCGCGATCCGTAACCTGACAAGGGGCATGTGCGCCGACTGGGCCAAACACGGCCTGCAGATCAATGCGATCGCGCCCGGCTATTTCCGCACCGAGATGAACCAGGCGCTGGTCGACAATCCGGAATTTTCCGCCTGGCTGGAAAAGCGCACGCCCGCCGGACGCTGGGGCGCTGTCGACGAGCTGATCGGCGCCGCCGTGTTCCTTGCGTCCGACGCATCGTCTTTCGTCAACGGCCATACACTGTATGTCGATGGCGGCATGACGGCTTCGGTTTGAGGGGCGTTCTTCCCTTGTGGGAGGAGAGGAAACCTATCGCTCAGTCTGAAAATCTGGCCGCATCGGCCGTCATTCGCCCTCGCCGCCCCCGCGCGTCTTGACGCGGCCCCGAACTCAGCCGCACAATCCCTGTTGCAGACGAAGGGAGGCCAGTCGTCTGCGGGAGGATATACCCATGACGGAAGCGATCAGGCTCTACTGGGGCCGGTTCGGACATGTATCTATCCTGAATGTCGCAAGCGACTTCGTCACCCATGCCCATGTCGAGGCCCATCTGATCATCTGGCTGGAAGGTACGGCCGGCGAAATGACCATCGGCCGCGAGACCGTCCGGCTTGGACCTGGAACGGCCGCCGGCATCAACTCCTTCCAGCCGCACAGCCATGTTCTGTCGCAAAACGGGACGCCCGGTCTGTTTCTCGCCTTTTACATCGATCCCGACTGGGCGCGGCGCCGCCGCGACCTGCCTTCGTCGGCACCGCTGTTTTCACAAGCCGCGATCACGCTGGAACCGTGGCTGCATCAGGCCGCCGCCAATCTGCTCGACCACCTCAGCGACAATGAGAGCGTCGACGATATCGCCAACTACGAGATCGAGCGTTTCATCGATAGCGTGCTCGACGCCGCCGACGCCTCGGCGCCGCAGGAGGCCCGTGTCCGCATCAACACCATGCAGGATTTCCGTGTCCGCAAGGCAATCCAGCTGATGAAGGCCAATGTCTGCGAGCGCATCTGCTTCGACGACGTGGCGCGCAGCGTCGGCCTGTCGCGACCGCATTTCTTCGCTTTGTTCAAGGAACAGACCAATCTGACGCCCAATGTCTACTGGAACACGCTGCGCATGGAGGAAGCGGTGCGGCAGCTGCAATGGTCGCGGGAGCCGCTGATCTCGGTCGCCTGCAATCTCGGCTTCACCACGCAGGGCAATTTCTCGCGTTTTTTCCGCGACCATGTCGGCGTGCCGCCGACGCTCTACCGCGAGGCCGCGCGGGCGATTGCCTGAGCCTGTCCTCGTTTAGTCAAGGTCGACTGTTTTTCAGACTCCTTGATACACGCTCAAGACGCATTGATAAGCGTCGCTGAAATGGCCGCCCTACCCTTGCACCGGATCGCTTTCGCAAGGGAACATTTGAATGGCCAAAGTCACCATATCCAGCGTCATCGACGCGCCGGTCGAAAAGGTCTGGGCGCGCATACGCGACTTCAACGGGCTGCCGGGCTGGCATCCGCGCATGGTGGAGAGCCACATTGAAGACGGCAAGGATGCCACCACGATCGGCTGCGTGCGCAATTTCGAGCTCGCCAGCGGCGCCCGCCTGCGCGAAAAGCTGCTCGACTTCTCCGATCAGAATTTCCTGGTCAGCTACTCCATCCTTGAGACGCCGCAACCGCTGACCAATCACAAGGCGACCCTGCAGCTGCGGCGTGTGACCGATGGCGACCGCACCTACGCCGAATGGACCGCCAGCTTCGACGCCGCGCCCGAGGAGGCAGACAAGCTGGCCGAGGGCATGGGCGCGAATGTCTTTCAGGGCGGCTTCAACGCCCTGAAAAGCCATTTCGCCGGCCAGAGCTGACAGGAGCCAAACCATGGCGCTGGCACTGCAGACCTTTGCAACGGTGAAAGACGCGAACGCGGCACTGAAAGCCCAGGGCACACGCTATCTCGGCGGCGGCACGCTGGTCGTCCGCGCGGCCAATGAAGGCGATGTTTCGGTTTCCGGCCTTGTCAGGTCGACCGAGCCGTCTTTGTCCACCATCGCTGTTGCCGGCGGCAAAGTCCGCATCGGCGCTTCGGTGACGATGGCGGCGATCGCCAGTCATCCGGAGCTCGGCACGCTCGCCAAGGCCGCTCGCGCCGTCGGCGGCCCGGCCATCCGCAACATGGCGACCATCGGCGGCAATCTTTTTGCCCCGGCCCCCTATGGCGATTTCGCCGTTGCCCTGCTGGCGCTCGATGCGACGGTCGGCACCGATGACGGGCAAACGCCGATCGAGACTTTTCTGGCCAATCGGGACGGCAGCCGCGCCGTCGTCACTTCCGTGAGCTTCACGCTTCCGAAGGCCGACAGTTTCCGCTTCCTGAAAGTGTCGAGGGTCAAGCCCAAGGGCGTCTCTGTGCTCAGCATAGCCGCTGTTCTGGAACTGTCGTCGGATGGCACCGTGACCTCGGCGCGGATCGCGCTCGGCTGCATGGCGGATCGGCCAATGCGCGCCAGGGCGGCGGAAAAAGCGCTGATCGGCCGAACGCTGACCGCTGACGGCATCGCGCCGGCCTTGGCCGCGGCCGGCGATGGCATCTCGCCCATCACCGACCCGATCGCCAGCGCCTGGTATCGCGCCGAAGTCCCTGCCGGTTC
>NZ_RZTF01000367.1:0-6453 GCF_004023175.1 Mesorhizobium sp. M7A.F.Ca.MR.362.00.0.0 | reverse complement strand
CTTCGGAACAGCGTGAAGGTCGGCAGCACCAGCGCCACGGGCGGCAGCATTTGCGTCGCCAGAACGGCAAAACGCGCCCACCGACCGCCCGTACGGAAGCGGGCGAAGGCATAACCGGTGGTGGCGGCAAAAGGCAATGCGAGCAGAACCGAGCCGAGCGCGACGATCAGGCTGTTGAGGTAGGACTGACCGAAGCGGCTCGACAGGAGCGCCGAATAATTGTCCGTCGTAAAGGCCGGCATCAGCTCGTTGCTGTAGGATAGCTGCTCGGGCACGAAGCTCGTCCGCAGCACCCAGAGCGGCGGCAGCAGCACGATGGCGCAAACGACAATCAGCCCGAAATGCAGGCCGAAGCGGCGACGAAAGGCCGGCCGCTCGTTTCTGTCCATGCTGGTCATCGAGTGGCCCCCATGAGGCTCGGCCGCGCGATCACCAGTTCGGTTTCGGGATCAAACAGGTGCATCGGCAGCGGGTCGATGTAGAGTTCGACGATCGAGCCGACGGGCGCCGTGAAATAACGGCTCAGGCGGGCGGCGATCTCCAACGGCTTGCCGCCTCCGGCGGGATGGGCATCATCCGTGCCGGTGGCCTGACCGGCAATCTGGCCGATCAGGACGTTCTCGGCGCCGAGGGCCTCGACGGCCACGACCCGTACGGCAATCTTCTGCCAGTCCGGCTTGTCGGGGCTTTCGTGGAAATCCTCGGCCCGCACCCCCAGAATGACGCGGCGCCCGACACGCTCGCCATAGGCGTTGCGGTGGCGGGCGGGGACGGCAAGCACGGCACCACTATCGGTCAGGACGGAGAGCCCTTCGCCAGGTGCGGCCTGGAGCGTGGCCGGAATGAGGTTCATCGGCGGCGTCGCCAGGAAGCGCGCGACGAAGGTGTTGACCGGGTCGGCATAGACTTCAAGCGGCCGGCCTGCCTGGACCAGGCGACCATCGCGCATGATGCATATGCGATCGCCCATGGTCATGGCCTCGACCTGGTCGTGCGTGACATGGACGATGGTGCGACCGAGGCGCCGGTGCAGCTTGACGAGTTCGAGCCGCATCTCGGCACGCAGCTGCGCATCGAGGTTGGACAGCGGTTCGTCAAGCAGGAAGGCCTCCGGTTCGCGAACGATCGCCCGGCCGAGCGCGACACGCTGACGCTGGCCGCCCGAAAGCGCTGCCGGCTTGCGGCCGAGAAGATTCTGCAAACCGAGCAGGTTCGCGGCGTCGGCAATCTTGGCATCGATCACTGCGGCGTCGGTGCCGCGCATCTTCAGCCCGAAGGCCATGTTCTGCCGCACCGACATATGCGGATAGAGCGCGTAGCTCTGGAACACCACTGCGACGTTGCGGTCGCGCGGCGCGACATTGGCGACGCTCTTGCCGCCGATGCGAAGATCGCCGGAGGAAATGCTCTCCAGGCCGGCAATCATCCGCAGCGTCGTCGACTTGCCGCATCCCGACGGGCCGAGAAAGATCACGAATTCGCCATCGGGAATGGTGAGATCGACCTCATGCACCCCGTAATTGCCATTGCCGTAGAGCTTGGAAACGCGATCGAGCTCGATAGACGCCATAGACATTCCTCATGAACCCGTCTGACCCGGCTGAACGCCGAAGTCGAGCGAACGGTCATCTTAGAGAACAAAATGTAACATTGAAAGCCTGCCTTATGATCATATGTGTTCACTTTTTTGGTTGGCGCGTGCCAGCATCAGGATCCGGTTACAGCCGCCAAAAGCCGTCAGGTCATGTAGACGCCGCCGGTCACGTTGACGCCCTGGCCAGTCATGAAGCGGGCTTGATCCGAGCAGAGGAACACGACGACGTCGGCGACATCCTCCGGCAACTCGAGCCGGCCGAGCGGCGTCTGCGCGATATAGTCGGCGACCACCCGTTCGGGCGTGACCTGCCGCAGATGCGCCTCCCATTCGACTTCGCGCGATTGCATGCCGGTCTTGACGAACCCCGGGCAGACGGCATTGACGCGGATTCCCTTGGGCGCGAGCTCGCGGGCAAAGGCCTGCGTCCAGCCGAGCACGGCGAACTTGGATGCCGAATAATGCGCCAGGAGCGGCGCACCGACCTTCGCGGCAAGCGAGGCGGTGTTGACGATGCAGCCCGTGCCTTGCTTGACAAAATGCCGTCCAGCGATCTGATTTGCGAGGAATACCCCGCGCGCATTGACCGAGAAGTTGAAGTCCCACTCCTCGTCGGTCAGATCGAGCGCGTGCTGCATGGTGGACACGCCGGCATTGGCAATCAGGATATCGCAGCCGCCTAGCGCTTCCAGCACAATGGCAAAGGCCGCCTCGACGGAATCGCGACGGCGAACATCGACCGTGACGGCGGCGGCACCGCCGCCAATCTCCTCGGCCGCCTTGCGCGCCGCGTCGGGATCCAGATCGCCGATCGCCACGGCGACACCCTGCCGCGTCAGGGCGGTCGCGATCGCGCGACCGATCCCCGCGCCGCCACCCGTCACAAAGGCACGCTTGCCCGCGAGTTCGGCAAGCACTGGAGGAATGACGGAGGCAGCCGGCATGGTCGTATTCTCTCTGCTTGGTGGCGGAACGCGTTCTGTTAATATCGAGATGCATACCAATAAATTCGAACACTGCAAACATATTTTTGTTTGAAAATGTTTGATCATGCGGTAGAGTCGAAGTTGCAGACCGCTTCGTCAGCGGCTTACCCACCGGATACATCGATGGCCGACGACACCGCCTCTCCCCTATCGTCCACGCATGGCGCACCGCGTGATGCCGATCGTCAGCGCCTTCTCGCGCACGATCGACAGGCACGCATCCTGGCTTTCCTGCGCCGCACGGGGTCGCTCACCGTCGCTGCGGCAGCAGCCGAACTCGCCGTTTCCGACATGACGATCCGCCGTGATCTGGTCGAATTGGAGCGCGAGGGCAGGCTTGTACGAATCCACGGAGGTGCGATCGAGGCGGACAACCCGCCGCTGGTCGCCATGGACAGTGAGGAGCCGAGTTTCGATTCGCGCTTGCGCCAGCGCCGTGACCCGAAGGCCGCGATTGCCGCCGCCGCGGCCGCCTTGGTTTCGGGATACCGCACGATCGCATTGGATGTCGGCACCACCACCTATCTGATGGCCGAGCACCTCAAGGACCTTCCGCACGCCAAGGTGTTCACCAACAGCCTCAGGATCGCGGCGGCGCTGAACGGCGGCGTGCCCGAAGTCTATGTTGCCGGCGGCCGTGTACGGGCCGACGAGATGTCGACCGGCGGCCATCGCCCAGTTCGAGGCGCTGTGGTTCGATGTCGCCGTGATCGGCGTCTCCGGCATCACGGCGGACGGCCTCTTCGACTATTCCTTCGATGATACCGATATGAAGCGCGCCTATCTGAGACGCTCAGGCA
Source organism: Mesorhizobium sp. M7A.F.Ca.MR.362.00.0.0 (assembly GCF_004023175.1). Lineage (NCBI taxonomy): Bacteria > Pseudomonadati > Pseudomonadota > Alphaproteobacteria > Hyphomicrobiales > Phyllobacteriaceae > Mesorhizobium > Mesorhizobium sp. M7A.F.Ca.MR.362.00.0.0. The sequence goes on along the minus strand of NZ_RZTF01000367.1, from coordinate 3,073 downwards.
CCAAGATCGTGCTCTGCGATTCCGCCAAATTCCTGCGCATGTCGCTGGTGCGGATAGCGCCACTGTCGGACGTCGACATCCTCATCACCGATGCCGAGCCGCCGGCCAAGATCGCCGCGGCGCTCGCCGCGGCCAAGGTCGACCTGCGCATCGCGCCGCCGCTGACGCGCGACTGAGGCGCAACATTTTCACTTTATCCCCAAGGAGACGACTCGATGGTATTTGAATTTTTCGGCGACAAGAAGAAGGCTGTCATCTCGATGGCACATATCGGTGCCCTGCCGGGAACGCCCCTCTATGATGCCGATGGCGGCCTCGACAAGCTGATCGATGGCGTGCTCTCCGACATCCGCAAGCTGCAGAGCGGCGGCGTCGATGCCATCATGTTCGGCAACGAGAACGACCGCCCCTATGTCTTCAAGGCGCCGCCCGAAGGCATTGCCGCCATGACCGCGATCGTCCAGGCGGTGAAACCCGAGCTGAAGGTGCCGTTTGGCGTCAATTATCTCTGGGACCCGACTGCCAGCGTCGCGATCGGGGCGGCCACCGGAGCCCGTTTCGTGCGCGAGATCTTCACCGGCCTGTTTGCTTCCGACATGGGCCTGTGGGAGCCCGATTGCGCCGCCGCCTCGCGCCTGCGGCACAATCTTGGCCGCGACGACATGAAGCTTCTCTTCAACATCAATGCAGAGTTCGCACACTCGCTCGACCAGCGTCCTATTGAATTGCGCGCCAAGAGCGCGGTGTTCTCGTCGATGGCCGACGCCATCCTCGTTTCCGGTCCGATCACTGGCCAGCCGGCCGACCAGTCCCACCTGCGCAGCGTCTGCGAGACGATCAAGGACGTGCCGGTCTTCGCCAACACCGGCGTGAACATCGACAATGTCCGCGATGTCCTTTCGCTGGCGAGCGGGGTCGTGATCGGGACCCATTTCAAGATCGATGGCAATACCTGGAACGCCGTCGACGGCGATCGGGTCAAGCGCTTCATGGACGTTGTCGCCACTTTGCGCTGAGAACGGCTTCCACGGCGATGCCGGCCATCGCGCCGGCTCGCGGTGATCATATCGATCGTTGCGGGCCGGCGTCCGGAATGATCGACTGGTATCGAGCAGCGGGACACGACGAGGCAGACAGGTTCGCCCGCCTGCCCTTCCCGGCATTTCAATGGATTCGACATGGCGTTCGTTCTCGGTCTCGATATCGGCACCACCTCGACGATCGGCATTCTGATCCGGCTTCCCGATCAGGTGCTGGGCCTCGCCTCGCGGCCCGTCACGCTGCATTCCGAGCATGCGGGCTGGGCCGAGGAAGATCCCGCGCAATGGTGGACCAATGTCCGCGACATCGTGCAGGAGTTGCTGAGGACCAGCGGCATCAAGGCCGAAGAGATCGTGGCGATCGGCACCACCGGCATGCTGCCGGCGGTCGTTCTTCTGGACGAGCAGGGCGAGGTGCTGCGACCGAGCATCCAGCAGAGCGACGGCCGCTGTGGCGCCGAAGTTGCCGAACTGCGGACCGAATGCGATGAGGCGGCTTTCATCGCCAAGGCCGGCAACGGCATCAACCAACAGCTGGTCACCGCAAAGCTGCGCTGGATAGAGCGTCACGAGCCGAAGGTGTTCAGCCGCATCGCCACCGTTTTCGGCTCCTATGACTATATCAACTGGCGCCTCACCGGTGAACGTGCGGTCGAGCAGAACTGGGCGCTGGAGGCCGGCTTCGTCGATGTTTCGACGCACCGGATCGACGACGACCTGGTGGCGCTCGCCCACATACCGCGCTCGGCCGTGCCACGAAAGATCGCCTCGCATGAGATCCTCGGTTCCGTCTCGGCGAAGGCCGCGGATGAGACCGGCCTGATGGCGGGAACACCTGTCGTCGGTGGTGCGGCCGACATGATCGCCTCCGCGCTCGGCGCCGGAGTTGCCAAAGCAGGCGATGTCCTCCTGAAATTCGGCGGCTCGGTCGATATCCTGATCGCCACCGATCAGATCAAGCCCGATCCGCGCATGTATCTCGATTACCACCTGGTGCCGGGCCTGTTCATGCCCAATGGCTGCATGTCGACCGGCGGCTCGGGCCTCAACTGGTTCGTACGCAATTTCGCCGGCGGCGAGATGGCCACGGCACAGGCCGAGGGTATTTCGGTACACCAGCGGCTCGATGCGCTGGCGGCAGAGCGTCCCGCCGGTGCCGATGGCCTCACCATCCTGCCCTACTTCCTCGGTGAGAAGACGCCGATCCATGATCCAGCGGCTCGTGGCGTGATCGATGGGCTGACGCTGTCGCACGATATCGGCCATGTCTGGCGCGCTTTGCTCGAGGCCTATGCCTTCGCCATCGCGCATCATGTCGAGGTGCTCAACGACATGGGCCACCGGACCGAGCGCTATCTCGCCTCCGACGGCGGCTCAAGCAGCAAGGTCTGGATGCAGATTGTCGCGGATGTCCTGCAAAAGCCGGTCCAGCGCCTGACCGGGCACCCCGGCTCTTGTATCGGCGCTGCCTGGACGGCGGCGATCGGCGTCGGCCTGACCGACGACTGGTCGGGCGTTTCCGGTTTCGTCAGCTTCGCCGACCGGCTCGATCCCGACCCGCGCAACGCTGACATCTACCGCGACGGCTGTCGCCGCTATCGCGATCTTTATGCGCGCCTGTCGGCTCCTGGCGCGACCAGAGCGGGATCGTCATCGTGATGTATCGCGCCGTCGCCTGGGACATCGACGGAACGCTGATCGACAGCGAGCCGTTGCATCATCAATCCCTCCTCGCCGGCTGCCGCAACTGGAACGTCGATCTTGACGACCTGCCCGACCAAGCCTTTCGCGGCATCCATATGGGCGACGTCTGGACAACGCTGCGTCCGCGTCTCCCGGTCGGGCTCGACCAGGCGGAGTGGCTCGCCGCTATCAATGCCCACTACGTCGCGAACCGGGCGAACGCCGTCCCGATCCCCGAGGCGGTCGAGACGATTCGGACCCTGGCTGACCGCGGCGTCCCGCAGGTCTGCGTCTCGAATTCCGGCCGGCAAGTCGTCAATGCCAATCTCGATGCGCTCGGCGTGCTCGAC
>NZ_RZTF01000366.1:0-6489 GCF_004023175.1 Mesorhizobium sp. M7A.F.Ca.MR.362.00.0.0 | reverse complement strand
CGGTCGCCGCGCTGACCACGCCGCCCTCGGCGACGAACGCACCGGCGATTTCCGCTCCGGCCGCAGGCACACCTGCCGCGGCAGCGCCCCCCGCTACAGGTGCCGCCCCCGCAACGCCGCCTGCCAACGGAGCTGCCCCGGCAGCGCCGCCCGATGCTGCCGGCACGCCGCCCGCACCGGCAGCTGCGCCTGCGGAAACCGCTCTGCCTGTCGGCCAGAAGGCGATCTTCTACGAGGAGCGCACCAGCACCGCCCAGGGCTCCGCCGAGCCCGGCAATATCGTCTGGTCGCTGGTGCAGGAATCGCCCGGTGGCGACCTGCCGCCGGAGCCGGCGATCCGTGCCGAGGCCACCATTCCCGGCAAGGACATCCAGTTGCGCATGACCATCCGCCGCAACACCGATCAGACACTGCCGGCCAGCCATATCATCGAGATGATCTTCCTGACGCCCGACGGTTTCGAGGGCGGCGGTGTCGACAACATCCTGCGCGTCGCCATGAAGGGTTCGGAACAGGATGCCGGCAGCCCGTTGATCGGCATTCCGGCGAAGATCGCCGACGGCTTCTTCCTCGTCGCGCTCAACGATACCAAGGCCGACGAAGACGCCAACATGACCCTGCTTCGCGGCCAGGACTGGATCGACGTACCGGTCGTCTACAAGACCGGACGGCGGGCACTGCTGACCATGGAAAAGGGCATTCCCGGCGAGAAGGTGTTCGACGAGGCGATCAAGGCCTGGCAGGCCAAGACGGCTGGCTGAGAAGGAGCAGTTCAGAAGCCTTGGAACAGCATGTCGAGCGCGGCGACGATGTCGTCGTGGTGCCTGGAAAGGCTTCCCTCTGGATCCGGCAATTCCGAGGCAGAGAAGGCTGACATAAACTGGGTGACCATCACATGATCTTTGCCGTTTATGGTGAAGGTCGGGTTTAATCGGCGACCAGGAACCGGGGCTATCTTGGGCGGCATCAGCGGAATGATGATCCTGGTGCTTAGTCCTTCAAGAAGGTCTGATTGCACGTCGAGAAGATAACCGCCGCCCGCGGCATTCCTATAGAAATCATAACGCGCCATCAGAACGGCCGGTGTTTGGCCAGTGGCAGTCCGTTGCGTCTGACATACTCATTGGAGCTGTCGATGGCTTCCTTATTTTCTTCCTGCCATCGGCGCGTTTTTTCTGCCGAGATTGCTTTTGCAATGCCCTCTTCGGCGGCGCGTGAGATATTGATGCCCAAAGCTTTCGCATCGCTGATCAACCGAGAGTCGATGGACGTATTCACAGATTGTCGCTGAGGTTTTGACGTCGATTGAAGCATAAAGATCGCCTCCTTTCATGCGCATAATCTAGGCGCATAAAAGCCCCCACGCAATCCTTCACCCTTCCATTTCCTCGCGCAACATCTCCAGCTCCAGCCATTCTTCCTCGAGCGCCGCCAGCGTAGCGCGCTCCTTGTCGAGGGCGGCGATCGTCTTTTGGAACGAGGCGGGGTCGCGTTCGTAATAGGCCGGATCGGCGATATTGTTCTCAAGCCTTGAGATCGACGCCGCCACAGCTTCGATTTTCTTGGGCAGCGATTCCAGCGCGAATTTCTGCTTGAACGACAGTTTCTTCGCTGGTCCCTTTGGCGCAGCCGCTTCACTTCTGGTCGTCACTGGCGCTTCGCCGTTCTCGGCCTTCGCGCGCGCCTTGCGGTCGTCCAGCCGGGTGCCGCCGCGCTGCGCCAGCATGTCGGAGTAGCCGCCGGCATATTCGATCCAGCGGCCGTCACCATCCGGTGCGATCAGGCTGGTCACGGTGCGGTCGAGGAAATCGCGGTCGTGGCTGACCAGGATGACGGTGCCGGCGAAACCGGCGACCAGTTCCTGCAGCAGTTCCAGCGTCTCCATATCGAGATCGTTGGTCGGCTCGTCGAGCACCAGAAGGTTTGCCGGTCGCGCCAGCACGCGCGCCAGCAAGAGCCGCGCCCGCTCGCCGCCGGATAACTCGCGCACCGGCGTGCGCGCCTGCTCCGGCTTGAACAGGAAATCCTTCATGTAGGAGACGACGTGGCGCTGCTCGCCATTGATGACGAGGTTCTCGCCGCGCCCGTCGGTGAGATATTGCGCCAGCGTCTCCTGCGGGTCGACCGCCTCGCGCTTCTGGTCGAGCGTGGCGATCTCCAGATTGGTGCCGAGCCGCACCGAACCGGCGTCCGGCTTCATCTCGCCGGTCAGCATCTTCAAGAGCGTCGTCTTGCCGGCGCCGTTCGGCCCGACCAGGCCGACGCGATCGCCGCGCTGGATGCGGGTCGAAAACCCCTTGACCACGGTTAGATCGCCAAAGCTCTTCTCGATGTTCTTCGCCTCGATCACCAGCTTGCCGGACTCGGCGGCGTCGCTCGCCACCATGGTCGCCGACCCTTCGGCACCGCGATGGCCGCGAAAACGCTGGCGCATGGTCTGCAACTCGCCGAGCCGGCGCATGTTTCGCTTGCGCCGCGCCGTCACGCCGTAGCGCAGCCAATGCTCTTCGCGAACGATCTGGCGGCCGAGTTTATGCTGCTCGCGCTCTTCTTCCTCCAGGACTAGGTCGCGCCATTCCTCGAAATGGCCAAAGCCCTTGTCCAGCCTGCGGGTCTGGCCGCGATCGAGCCAGATGGTGGCGCGCGACACACGTTCGAGAAAGCGGCGGTCGTGCGAGATGACGATCAGTGCCGAGGAGGTGCGGATGAGTTCTTCTTCCAGCCATTCGATGACCGAGAGGTCGAGATGATTGGTCGGCTCATCGAGCAGCAGGATGTCTGGCTCCGGCGCCATGACGCGGGCAAGGGCAGCACGCCTCGCCTCGCCGCCCGACAGATCGTTCGGACGTTCCTCACCCGACAGTCCGAGATGCTCCATCAGATAGCTGGCGCGGTAGGGATCGTCGGCAGGGCCAAGCCCGGCCTCGACATAGGCGCGGACAGTGGCAAAGCCCTCCATGTCGGGCATCTGCGGCAAATAGCGGACAGTTGCCGAAGGCTGGCGGAACACCTCGCCGTCCTGCGGCTCGATCAGGCCAGCGGCGATCTTCAGCAGGGTCGACTTGCCCGACCCGTTGCGGCCGACCAGTGCGATCTTGTCGCCGGCCGAAGCCGTCAAGGCGGCGCCGTCGAGCAGCGGCGTGCCGCCGAAGGTCAGTTTTATCCCGTCGAGGTTGAGAAGAGGCGGGGCCATGTCAGCTTTCAGGTAAGGGATAGGGATGAGCGAGCAGCATCGCGCGGCCATGGCCGAGCGCGATTTCGAGGCGGCCCTTGATCTCGTTGGAAATGGTCAGCGACGAACCGAAGGCCACCTTGACGTGGTTCAGCGGCCATTTGGCGCCGGTGACGGTCAACCCGGCAAGCTCGGAAAAGCCGAGCACCGAAAACAGCGTGCCATCGGCATAGTCGAAGCCGGCCGTTCCGCGCAGCAGGGGAATGCCTTCCTGGGCGCCGCTGGTCAGGAGCACATCGGTCCCTGCTTCGGCCAGGCGCAAGGCAAGCGCCAGATGCAGGAAAGCGTGGTCGGCTCGCTTGCCGCCGAAAGCACCTGCTAGCACCAGGCGGGTCGCGCCGCGCTCGAGTGCGGCGGCGATGGCAAGTTCGCCATCGGTCTGGTCCTTTTCCGCCGGGAAGGTCCGGCGCGGCACGGAAGCGAGATCGTCCGGCAGGTTCGCCGGCACGGAATCGAAATCACCCACCCACAGCTCCGGCACGAGGCCCAGCAACTGCGCATGGCCTATGCCGGCGTCGGCGGCGATGACGCGGGAGCCTTCGACCTGACGGTCGAGCCGTGGCGTGCGGATGAGATCGCCGCCAAGCAGGATGGTGAATGTGCTCATATCGTGTGGCCCTTACCAGCCCGGCACGGGAAACGGAAGGCGGCAAACTCCCACTTGCGTGGCGGATCGGCCCGGCCTATGTGTCGAAACGCTCTAACGGGGTGCCGGACGCGATCTTCGCGGACCGGCTGAGAGGCAGTCTCGCCAACCCGCTGAACCTGATCCGGTTTGTACCGGCGGAGGGATTAGACGTTTCGGACAGTCCGACGCCTCAATTCCTTTCAATTCGAACGAAGGAGGCGCCGATGCGCACGCTTTTATACGCTCTTGTTTCAGCAACGGTCGTGGCCTTGTCCGGACCGGCCTTGGCCAAGGACAAGCTCACCGTCTACACCTATGAGAGTTTTACCGCCGACTGGGGCCCGGGTCCCGTGGTGAAGAAGGCGTTCGAGGCCGAATGCGGCTGCGATGTCGAGTTCGTCTCGGTCGCCGACGGCGTCGCGCTGCTCAACCGCGTCAGATTGGAAGGCGCATCGACCAAGGCCGATATCGTGCTTGGCCTCGACACCAATCTCACCGCCGATGCCAAGGCGTCAGGCCTGTTCGCGCCGCATGGCACGGTGGCCGACGTCAATGTACCGGGCGGCTGGAGCGACGACACTTTTGTCCCCTTTGATTACGGCTATTTCGCTGTCGTCTACGACACCGAGAAGCTGAAGAACCCGCCGAAAAGCCTGAAAGAGCTGGTCGAAGGCAGTGCCGACGACAAGATCGTCATCCAGGATCCACGCACCTCGACGCCGGGCCTCGGCCTGCTTCTGTGGGTCAAGTCGGTTTATGGCGACAAGGCGCCGGAGGCCTGGGCCAAGCTCAAGCCGAAGGTGCTGACCGTGACGCCGGGCTGGAGCGAGGCCTATGGGCTGTTCACCAAGGGCGAGGCGCCGATGGTGCTGTCCTACACGACGTCGCCGGCCTATCACATGATCGCCGAGAACACCGGGCGCTACCAGGCCGCCTCCTTCGAGGAGGGCGAGTATCTGCAGATCGAGGTGGCGGGTATCACCACGACGGGAGCCAAGAATCCGCTGGCGGCCAAGTTTATGGCCTTCATGACCGGGCCTAAATTCCAGGATGCCATTCCCGAGACCAACTGGATGTTCCCGGCCGGCAAGACCGACAAGCCGCTCAATCCGGCCTTTGATAAACTGGTCAAGCCGACCAAGACCTTGCTGTTCAGCCCGCAAGAGGTCGCTGCCAATCGCAAGGCCTGGGTCGATGAATGGCTTGCGGTGATGAGCAAGTAGGGCGCGAGCCGCGTCGCATGTTTGCGCCAAGCCGCCCCCCTCTGGCCTGCCGGCCATCTCCCCCTCAGGGGGGGATATCGGCAGCTTTATCGCCTCTCTTAGTCCTGCCACTCTTGAGAATAGCGAAGGCGGCTGAGTGCGCAATCTCCCCCCTTGAGGGGGAGATGTCCGGTAGGACAGAGGGGGGTGGGCTCGGCCTTCGCCAGATATTCCCCTCGATCAATACCCGTCGCAGGGTTGGATAGCGCGAGATGCGTACGCGCCATCCAGCCGATCCCCGCGTCAGCGCCGGCATTGTCGCGCTTGCCGCGATCGCGCTGCTGATCGGCGGCGCGTTTGCCGGCCTGCTTTTCGAGGGCGCCCATGATTTCTCGGGCGCCTGGGCAGCCTTCGATCCCTATCTGCTTCGCGTCATTCGCTTCACGCTCTGGCAAGCGGCGCTCTCGACGCTGCTTTCGGCCATCCCGGCGCTGTTCGTGGCGCGGGCTCTGTCGCGACATCCACGTTTCTTCGGCCGCGCCTTCATCCTGCAGATCTTCGCCGTGCCGTTGGCGCTGCCGGCTATTGTCGCAGCGCTCGGCATTCTGGCGCTTTATGGCCGTGCCGGCTATTTCGCCGGCGTGCTTGCCCTGATCGGCGGCGGAAGCTGGCCGTGTATCTATGGCCTGTCCGGCATCCTCGTCGCCCATGTCTTCTTCAACCTGCCGCTGGCGACGCGGCTGTTCCTCGAGGCGCTGCAGACCATACCGGCCGACCAATGGCGGTTGGCGAGCCAACTCGGCATGGCGGCGCGGCCGGCGTTCCGGCTGATCGAATGGCCAACGCTGCGCGCCGCACTGCCCGGCGTCGCCGGGCTTGTGTTCATGCTCTGCATCACATCCTTCACGATCGTGCTGACGCTCGGCGGCGGGCCGGCCGCGACGACGCTGGAGGTCGGCATCTACCAGGCGCTGCGCTTTGATTTCGATCCCGCGCGGGCCGTTACACTGACGCTGTTGCAGATTGCCCTGACCTTTATCGTTGTGCTGGCCCTGACGCGCCTGGGCGCCAATGTGGTCGGCGACACCAATTTGCCGGTCGCGCAACGTCGGTATCTCTCAGTCCATCGGAGCGAGACCTGGTTGAACGCGCTACTCATCATCCTGGCGCTGCTGTTCGTCGTTGGGCCGATGGCGGCAACCGTGATGGCCGGGTTGGGTGCGGATCTCGGCCGGTTGGCCGGTGAGGCCACTGTCCGGCAGGCAACGCTGACCAGCGTGGTGCTGGCCTTCCTGTCGGCACTGCTCTCGGTGATGCTGTCGCTGGCGCTGACCATGGCGCGGCGGGCACTGGCGCTGAACCGCCGTGCCGGCGCAAAGACACTGCTCGAACACGCTGCCGATACAGGCTCCGGCTTTGTCCTTGTC
>NZ_RZTF01000365.1:2709-6491 GCF_004023175.1 Mesorhizobium sp. M7A.F.Ca.MR.362.00.0.0 | reverse complement strand
GCCAATGGACGGCCTTTCCCGATATCGGCACACCGGCCGCCGATCCCTATTCCAAGGCCCGCGTGGCGCGCGAGGGTGTGCTTGCGCTCGGCCGCGCCGAGGGGCTGTCCTTCGTCGCCGAGCGAGACGCGGCCGGCGCCGAGCTCAAGCGCGAATGCACCTACACAATCGAGGGTGATTTTCCGACGGCACGGTTCTGGACGCTTTATGCCGCCGACCAGTCGCTCGGCGTGGTCAAAACCGGCAAACCCCGGCTGGCGGCGCTGCAATCCTACGGGGTGGTGCGCCAGCCCGACAATTCGGTGATCATTTCAGCCCGCCATCACCCGATGCCGGGCAATTGGCTGCTGACAGACGGCTTCGGCAGGATGTATTTCGTGCTGACCTTCTACGACACGCCAATCGCCAGCAGCACCGGCCTGTCGGACGTCTCGCTGCCGCATATCGTCAAGGTCGGCTGCAATGCGTAGTTTTTACGCTGCGATGCGCGGACTTCTGCATGCCGTCCTGCTCGGTCTGCTCGGCGCCGGCATCGTGCACATCGCCGTGCTGCTGCTGGTGCCCGAGTTTTCCGAACGCGATGCCTGGTCGCGGCTGTCCATGGCGTCGGATCTCTACAAGATGACGCGGCTCGATGCCGAGGCCGGTGGCGCGCCCGTGGTGAAATCCGTCGACCCGCTGTTTTACGCGACGGCCTGCCGGTTCGATCTGGGCGAAGGCATGGTCCGCGTCAAGGCACCTGGGCATGTCCCGTTCTGGTCGGTGTCGGTCTATGACCGCAGCGGCCACAACATCTATTCCTTCAACGACCACACAGCGACCGGCGGCGTTCTGGATGCCGTCGTGCTGACGCCGGCGCAGATGATCGACGTGCGCAAGGATCTTCCCGAGGATCTTCAAGGAGCGATCTTCGTCGAAGCGCCGATCGAGGAAGGCATCTTCGTCATCCGCGCCTTCGTGCCCGACAGCAGCTGGAAGCCGATCGTGTCGCGCTTCTTCGAACAGAGTTCCTGCGAGTTGCAGGACTTCTAGAGCGTGTCGCGTCTGAACGGATTCAGACGACCCGCTTTGGATCTTTGTTTTTATGCATGTCGTTCTCCCAAAACCGAGGTCACTTTTGGGCGACATGCACTAGACATGACCCCGGACCAAAGGTCCGTGGCCGCCGAAACTCAGTGGTGCGGGACCGGTTTTGTTCCTGGCGAGCCCGGCTTGTCGGGATCGATCGGCCGCACTTCGCCGGCATGCGGCCGCTCGTAACGGATGCCGGGAAAGATGATCACTGCCGCCGGCATTTCGGCGGTTTGCTTTACTCTGGTGTTTGGTGCCGTACGCGGCACGAAAGACAGTACCATGCCCATGGTTCGCGCATTCCTCTCGGTTTCCCCGGAGCACAACGCAACGCCTCCAAATGTCATTAAGGCCGGCAGAGGGTTAACGGAACGCTAACGGATCGTCGCTAACTTGAACTTTGTTCTTGGCACTCTCGGAACCGGCACGGTCCCGGTCGAGCGTCGTCAAGGTTGTGTCGAGTACGGGCGTATCCTTCGTGTCATCTTCGGACTTCAGGCAAATCGCGGTGCGAAAAGACTCGGGAAAGGCCGAAAGGCTGTTCCGAGCCGCGGTGTCGGCGTTCTGTTCGCTCACCCGCCCATCACGCCGCGAGATCGGTCAACTCGAAGACCTGACGCTGCCGCTGTTCAATGACGTGTCCGTCGAATCTCGCCGTTACGTGGCAGCCGCCCTTTCCGAATGCGAATACGCCCCCGCCGCCCTGGTGCGCCGCCTTTGCGAGGAACCGGTCGACATTGCCGCGCCGCTGCTCATCCGCTCACGCGCCGTCAGCGACATCGATCTCATCGCGCTGATCGGGCGACATGGCCTGCCGCATGCGCGTGCCATCGCGCGCCGCAAGGGTTTGAACCCGACCATCGCTGATCTGATCAAGGCCCTCGAGAGGCCAACCCTGGTGCGCGCGCCGCAACCGGATGCGAATGCCGCCGCGGCAGACAAGATCGCGCCAGCGAGCACGGTAACCGCCTCTGACGAGCCCGCCCGGGAACAGGCACTCGGCATCGCGGCTGAGAATGCACGGCGCAGGCTGCGCTCGATAATGCGCACGGGCGACGAGGCGGCAGCGACGAACGCCGATCCTTTCAAGGGCGCCGACATCTATGTGAAATTGCGCGAGACAGCGCTGACGGGAAACGCCGCGTTCTTCCAGACCGCGCTCGCCGATGCACTCGATATCGATTTCGAGATCGCGCGATCGCTCACCGCCAACCAGAATTATGCCTCGCTGCTTGCCGCCTTGCGCTCGCTCGACCTCAGCGAAGACAGGGCCTTCCTGATCACGGTTGCCGTCTATCCCAACCAGTTCCCGCATCCGCAGGCTATCCGCACCTTCCTCGACCGTTACCGGCTGCTGCATCGTGAAGCGGCCCAGGACAAGATGCGGTCGTGGCGGGCGGAAGCCCTTTCAAGGGTGGTTCGCGGCGCAGCACCTGCCAACGGCGATACACGCACCGCCTCGAACAGCGACGATGCGGCGGCTTCGTCCGGCCTCAGGGCGTCTTCACGGAAATAAGCTCCTCGACGGGCACGGTGCCGGCCTCGATCTCGACCACCCAGATATCGGGATCGAATTTTTTCTCCCTTTCCAGCCTGGCGTCGAGCACTGTGGCATCCTCGCCGGTTCCGAGCTGAGTGAAAAACCGGTCGTCGGGCTTGGCCGAATCATAGCTTGTCTGCGGCGCCGGCCCGAACAGGGCAACCTCGCCCAGCCTGCCCCGCGCCAGGACGAACACAGCGCCGGCCTCGGTCGCGCCGCGCTTGACCACGGCGGCAAATCCCCCGGCGCCGAAAACCCGGCGCAACAGGGCCGAGACCCACAGATCCGATGTGACGCGCATGAGAGAGCTCCCTAAACTGCCGGTTCTCCATCGATATTTCCGCCGCTGGCCGAGCCGTCGTTTCAGCCGTCAGTTGGTCAGGCCGATCTCGCGCATCTTGACGTAGACGATCTCATCGGGCTCGCCGGTCTGCGGCAGCCCGAACAGCGACTGGAATTCCTTGATCGCCGCCTTGGTGCGCGCGCCGACGACACCATCCAGCTGCATGTCGTCATTGCCGAACGCCTTGAGCCCGGCCTGGATCTTGACGATGCGGGCATCGGGCGCTTGCGTCTCGGCATCCGCCTGCCCGGAATTTGTCTGTCCTGAACCTGTCTGCAAAGACACCGGAACGGCGGCCGGCATATCCGGGCGCGGCTGCGGCCTGGGTACGACGGAAGCGGTTTTCGGCGTCGCGCCCAGTTGATCGAGCAGAAGCGCGTCGATCTCGCCGGACGCGTTGAGCCCGACCTTCTGCTGATAGTCCTGGATGGCCTTGCGGGTGTTGGGTCCGGAAATGCCGTCGACCGTTCCCGAATAGAAATCAAGATCCTTCAATATGCCTTGCACCTGCTCGACAACCGGATCGCCCTTGATCGGTGCCGGCGCGCCGGATGGCCGCACGATGTTGAACGTCGTTTCCGGCTCGTCGGGCGCCGCGTGCGGAAAGCCCGCAATGCTGCGGGTCGCGAAGAATGCGCCGGCATGCGGGAAAGGCTGGTACCACAAGGCATTTGCGGAGACGTAGAACAGCGTCACCAGGAATGCCGTCGAGCCGCCCACCAGGACAGGATTGCGCGAGATCATGCCGCCGACGGCAACAGCGCCGTCCTGAAAGGCATTGCTGCGGCGCTTGACCGCCTTAGCCGGTTTTGCGGAGCGAGCCATCTC
>NZ_RZTF01000365.1:0-2699 GCF_004023175.1 Mesorhizobium sp. M7A.F.Ca.MR.362.00.0.0 | reverse complement strand
CGCTACAGGCATGGTCAGCACGCCGGCCTTCTCCGCCTGATGTCCCTTCGGTCCGTTCACCGGCAGGCTGATGGTCACCGTGGTGCCCTCGCCCGGCATGCTTTCGATGGACATCGTGCCTTCGTGCAGCGCCACCAGGCCCTTGACCAGTGAAAGGCCAAGACCAGTCCCCTCGAAACGGCGGGTATAGTCGTTCTGGATCTGCATGAAGGGCTTGCCGAGATTGGCGAAATCCTCCTCGGCGATGCCGATGCCGGTATCCCTGACCCAGAAATGCAGGCGCGAACCGATCCGCTTGGCACCGACGACGACGTCGCCGCCGTCGGGGGTGAACTTGATCGCATTGGAGACCAGGTTGATCAGCATCTGCTGCACGGCGCGCTGGTCGGCATTGATGTCGCCGGCGTTCGGCGCGATCTGCGCCCGCAGATCGATGTTCTTGGCCTGCGCCTGCAGCTGCATCATCGACTGGCACATGTCGACCGCTTCCGCGAACCGGAACGGCTCCGGCTCGGTCGCATAAACGCCCGATTCAATCCTGGACACGTCGAGTATCGAGGTTACGACGGCGAGCAGATGCTGGCCCGAATCCCTCACCAGGCCGACATATTCCTTCTGGCGCGGATCCTTGAAGCCGCCGAACATCTCATGCAGCAGCATATCCGAGAAGCCGATGATGGCATTCAACGGCGTGCGCAGTTCGTGGCTGACCACCGCCAGGAAGCGCCCCTTCGCCACTTCGGCGGATGCGGCCGCCTCATTGGCCGCCGCGAGATCCTCGCGCAACCGGGCGATCTCGTCATTCTCGCGCAGGACGAGCGTAAAGACGTCACCCTGTTCCTCACCGCGCACCAGATCAAGCGAGAACGGGCGGTAATTGTCGGCCGTCAGGCTATTGCCGTTCTGAGGCAGGCGGATGCGCAATTCGAGCCGGCGCGACAGCGCACCGTCGCGCATGTCGGCCATTGCGCTGAGATAGGAAACGCGATCCGACAGATGGACGCGATCGAAGAGGCCGTTTCCAGACAGCAGTTCGGGCGGCAGTTTCAAAAGCGTGCGCGCTTTCGGCGACGCGTCCAGGACCTCGCCATGGCGGGGGACCCGCAAGACCACCGCATCGATGATTTCTTCGAGCCGGTCGGCAGTGTCGACCACAGCCGCGTCGGCCGTGTTTTGAAACGCCGATGCACGCGGCATCAGCGTAAGCGCCCACGCCAACGGCACCAGCCAGTGCCACGCCGCGATCTGCGCTCCTGCGAACGGAAATACGGTTCCAGCCAAAGGCTGAGCCAGGATGGCGACAGCGGCCGACACGGCTCCCCACAGTGCTGCACGTCGCGAGCCGCCGATCCACCAGGCTTCGAAAGGCAGCGCCAGGACAAGCATGGCGACAGGCGAACTCAGCCCGCCCGCGGCGGCAATGAGACTGCCGAGAGAAATGCCGGCCAGCACCAGGGCGAGCCCACTCGCTATCGCCATCTTGCCGGTCGCCGCCACCAGCAAGGCGACGAACCAGCACAGGCCAAAGGCGGCGAAGATGGCGGCCATGGTGACGGCAACGCCCATGCCTGAAGTGACCAGGGTGACCGCGGTGCCGGCGGCAAAGAAAGGAGCGGCGAGCATGACGCCGATGAAACGGCGCTGGCGCTCGCGGTGGCTCCGCCCAAGGATGGACGGATGGACCATACGTTCGCAACCGGCAGAAATCGCGCCAGGCAATTCAACGTATCTGGCCTTGATTGAACTCAACTCAACGCACTCGCACTTGTCGTGGACAGCTCTGCTTTGCAGATGGTTCTGGTTGGCTTTGAAACTGGCATCCAGCGTTTAAGGAATGGATAAGGCAAGGCCGACCAAGGCCCTGGCCTGCGGCAAATATCGGGATGCCGGCCGCCGAAAGCACGGGCAAATGCAGCCATAGTAAACGGAGAGTTATCCGGCGACGGCACCTATCGGACAGGCGCACACGGCACCCGGACTTCCACATTCCAAGAAAAATACAGGAAAATCATGGGGATGTATGGTTATTTGTTGTTAAGGAAAATCACTGGCAATTGAGACAAATGGATCGCAGAACGCTTCGTTTCGAATTTGCCTAAAATTTGAGGAAAATTCTCTCTTTGCCCGCAAGCCGTCCTTTGCGCCTGTGTGCCAAGATCCTGCCTACAAAAGAGGTCATGCCATATGGATGCATGATCCGGTCACGACGAGAGGGCAAGGGCATGGTCTTCCTCATAAGAATGGCTTTCTGGTTTTCGCTGGTGCTGCTGGCGCTGCCGCTGACTGTCGGCCCCGATGAAGCGGGCCGCGAAAGCGTCGGGCCGATCCAGGCCTTGTTTGCGGCACGCGAAGCGGTTGGCGATATCGCCGGCATTTGCGAACGCAAGCCCGATGTCTGCGAGACCGGCAAGTCGGCAATGCACACCATCACCGCCCGCGCCAAGGAGACCGCCAAGATCGCGGCAGCGATGATGGACGACAAGTCCGCCGCCGGCCCCGACACGTCGACGATGACCGGCAGCCTGCCCGAAGAAATCGTCTTGCCCGAGACCGTCAACCTGCCGCCTCAGAATTAAGCCGCTTCGACGGCGCACCGCGGGCTGTCTGCCCTCTCGACGCCCGCGGTGTCCTTGTTTTTTCCGTGACGCGGAGCCGCCGCGTGACTATATCCGGCATTATGACCACCACGATCCAGACGA
>NZ_RZTF01000364.1:0-6486 GCF_004023175.1 Mesorhizobium sp. M7A.F.Ca.MR.362.00.0.0 | reverse complement strand
TCCCTGCACAGTGAGCTTCAGCGACCAATTGGCGATCGTCCACCACCAGCCATAACGCGATCGGCCGGTCGCCTCGGTGAAGACATCGCGCAGCCTGCCGAGTTTCGCCACGATCTTGCCGCGGCCTGCCCAGTCATGCGGCGCACGCGCCCAGCGCGGCAGGTACCAGGCGGCAGCGATTACCGCGGCCACGCCCGCGATTCTTATCGCCGGATGCAGGCCCGGCCACACAGCCAGGGCCAGCACGCCGACGACGAAGGCGTCCTGCAGCCTGAACCACAGCAGCGAGGCGCTGGCACGCATGATCGGTATGCCGAAGACCTGGCGCAGGAGCAGGGGAAATGCCGTCTCGCCGCCGCGGAAGGGCACGACGTTGATCATCGCATTGTGGATCAGAATGACGCGCAGGCAGGCGCCGAAACGGCCATGCACCTCCTCGCGGAACTCGTCGCAGACGCGCAGCGCGCGCAGCACGTAGGTGACGAACAGCGCAAGCGCCACGGCCGCGAAAGCGCCGGGCGTGATGCTCGCGAAAGCATCGCCCACCATCTTCCAGCGCGAGTCGCTGGCGACCCACGCTAGTAGGGCCAGGGTCACGATTATTGAGATTGCTCTTTTCAACCAATTCTCCGCCGGTTTCCACCGCCGAGTTCAAATGGCAGCACCGCGTGGTGCCCGAGTATCCCTACCGCCATCCGGGATCGGTTCGCCTGGCCCACCGCCTTGCCGACTTTCGGCAGGAGAACGCGGGCCGCCGAACCGTCGGGACAATATCCTGTCCAAGGCCCACAGCCCCAGACTGTCGCGGTTCTATGGACGGCTGATCCTATAGACCAGCAAATCGTCCGAATCCACAAGCTTGGTTGCGGTCTTGTCGAGATAGTCGATGACCCCGTCATGATGCTCGAGGAACAGCCGGTCCTGCTTGTCGGCGGCGTTCTTGGCCGTGCCGAACAGGTCCGCGCCTTGCGCGCGCAATTCCTCGAGCTGCGCGATCGCGGTGGCATCGTCCGCTACGAATTTCGACCATTCGACATCGCCGCCGCCAGGCGGGAACACCCAGCCGCGCGCTCTGCTGTAGTAGACGGCGACGGGATCGCCGACCTCGGGCGCAATGGCGACGACGAGGTCGCCCGGCTGCGCTAACCGCGCCAGTTCGTCGCCAAGCAGCTTGCCATTCATGGCGATCGGCGTCTTCATTGTCCTGACAAGGGGAAAAGTCGACCAGACCAGCGTGACGGCCGCGATGCAGATCGCGCGCAGCACGACCGCCGGGGACAAAACGGGTCCCGATGCAAGCGTTGCCAGGAGAAACGCGCCGCGGCCGCAGAACATCGCGAATGGCACATGGAAGATGTGGTAATTCCAGGGATTGCTGGTGATCTCGCGCGCTGCCGCCAGATAGATGACGATGGCCGCAGCCAGCCAAACATAAGGGATGGCCGAAAGAGTGCGTTGCTTGGGGTCTTCGACGGGTCTGGGCGGCAGCCAGAAAGAAGCCGATCGCGATCAGCATCATGAACGGATAGCCGTAGAACCACCAGACTGAGGTGTTCCATACGGATTTGAAGTAGAAGCTGTTCCTGAAGAATGTCCAGAAACCGGAATCCCAGATATAGCCGCTGCCCGCGACATGAAACGGCGGATAGCTGCGGCCGAGATAAATGGCCCAGCTGAAATAGGCGCCGATGATGGCCAAGCTCAAAAGCCCCAACAGGAAGACCTTGGCCGCCTGCTTTCGCTTGTTCTCAAGAACCCAGGAAACCATGAGGTAGAAGATGACGGCGCCGGCGGCGAGGCCCGGCGGCTTTGCCAGCACGCCGAGCGAGAAGCTCGCCGTGGCAAGCGGCAGGAGCCAGCCGCTGCCGCCGGCCCAGTATTTCGCGAACAGCCAGACGCCGAGCGTCACCAGGGCCAGCATCGCGGGATCGGGAAGAAACGAGCTGTCGATCATGATCGCCGCCGGCATCAGCGCGTAGGCAAGTGCTGCGGCGTGAGCGTGGGTCTCGTCCCAGCATAACGCCGTTAGCCTGTGCAGCGAAAACACCGTCACCAGACCGAAGAAGGCCGCTACCATGCGGCCGAACCAGTCGTGCCAGCCGAAGAGTTGATAGAGCAGGGCGGTCAGATAGCTGACGATCTGGAACTCGCGGCCCTGATAACTTGGCCCGGGTCCGGTCCAGCTGACCTCCGGGAAGAAGATGTTCCAGCTGCGCTGCTGGAAATTGTCGGCCATCATTGCCGTGCTTACCTCGCGCCAGCTGAAGGCATCGACGAGTGGCAAGGTGATGTTGTGGAACCTGAACACGACCGCAATGAACAGGATGCCCAGCAATATCGCCAGGTTGGGGCTCAGGGTGCTGCTAGCAGCCATCTCCCGGTCGCTTGACTGCAGGTATTGCTGACCTTCGGCCTGATTCAACTCCGGGTCGTCCGTCATTTGAAACCGCGTCCTCCCTAACGTCTGCGGATGTTGCTTTTGAGCGCGATTGTCGGAGGTGGAGGAATATACGACGCAATTCTTAATTTTGACGATTGCGGCTGCGTGTGTCTCGAATAGTTGTTGTTTATCCGCTTGGCGAAGGTTGACATCACCGTTCTCGCGACTGTTAAATAGTTTCCTAGGCTGTCAGAGCGCTGATAGTGCTACCTTGGGCCAAACAGGCATGCGCACGCCAATTGTACCGACAGATCTGACCAGATTGCCGCCGCTTTGCGTCGACCGTCGGCAACACAGACCCCGTCGGTTCGCAAGTTGCACGCAGCTTATGTTTCTCCTGGCTCTCTGCGGCCAGACGGCGCTTTCGGGAACAGCGCACGCGGCTGCCGCCAAAGACAGCGGACCGGCGCAAGCGGTTGTCGCCACCGTTCCGACTGCCTACGAGCTGTCGCTTCTTTACGCCGATCGCACATGGGTGTGGAAAAACGGAGCAGCCTATTTCGCACAGGGCAATCGACGCCTCGAGGCCTGGACGTCCGGGCCGGACACGGCATCTTTCGCGGCGGGCAGATGGCTGGTCACCAGCAACGGTAAGATGTGCATGGAACTCGCCTGGCGGTCGAAGGGCTACACCGGCAAGCAAAAACGCACCTGCTACAGCCACCGGATTCAGGGCGGGAACATCGAGAAACGCGAGGATCCGGATGGGGAATGGTACAGTTTCAAGCGATCTCCCGAGGATGCTTCCGACGAATACCGGAAATTCGAAGTCGGTAACCCGAAGGGCGCGCAGTTCGAAGAGACCCGCAAGCTGGTCGATTCCAAAAATTAGGTACGCAGCCGACCCATCCTGACGAGTTGAACAAAATCACTCAATCCCGCTTTCGAGAGCGGACTGCAATTGCAAGGCACCTGTCAGGGATCTGGCGAATCGCTTATGGTAAGACATCAAGCAGTTCGGCTGGAGCCGTAGGCGCGCGGATCGCTGGTTGATGGCATCCAACTTTATCTGACAGAACGACGAGACGATGGGCCCTACCATACGGTTTTGATGAAATTTAATAATTAGTGATGTCTAATATTTACGTGTGATGTGCGAGTGGTCACTCATGCGGCGTGAGAGCGGCGAAGCATAGTATGTCGCGATGCGCCCTTGGCTTATACTTGATAGCAAGGGACACATGATGAACAATTCAGCGATGGGTGCAGTCAACCCAAGCAAAAATATCGTATCTATTAGAAATATCGTGGCTATCGTTGCGGCCGCGGCGATGATCTCTGTGGTTGCAGGGTGTCAGAGTATGGATGCGACCGAAACCAATTCGGTCCTCGTCAAGCCTGTGGTCCACGCCATCCGCAGCCAGCCCGTGCAGGCCGGATTTCTCGTGCGCTCGCTCCGGGCCGACCTTCCGATCCAGATGACAAGCACAACAGGAACCGAAAGTGCCTACGCCTTTGCACCACCGCAACGGATCAGAGCCAGCACGCCGGCGCCGGTGAAAATCTCGTTCAATCCTGGCGATGGCGGCACGTTCTCGGGCGGCTCGCCTTATATCTGCAGCCCTAGCGGGTTTGGCCAGCGCGCGAGCTGTCGCCCCCGCTATCTCTGACCCGTCGAGCGGCGACCGACGTTGCCGCCCTGGCTGGCGGCAGTTTCATTGGCCTGGTCTTCAGTCCGAAAAAAGGAGCGGCCGTCCTGACAATCGTGTCGATGTCTGAAAGTTCCGGCACAAAGCCAAGATGTTCGCGTGCGCTTCCCGGATCGGCGTAAAGCTCCGCCGGATCTCCGGGGCGCCGGCTTCTGAACACTGCCGGGACCGGTCTTGACGTCATTCGGCCGACCGCCTTGACGATTTCCTTGATGGAGATGCCCCGCCCGGTGCCGAGATTGACCGCCAGGCTTTGCCCGCCAGCCTCGAGATGCATGAGCGCTTTCAGGTGGGCGCGGGCCAGATCGGTGACGTGGATATAATCCCTTACACAAGTGCCGTCCGACGTGTCGTAGTCGGTGCCGAAAACCTCGATCGCGTCGATGATGCCCGATGCGGCCATGAGCACTCTGGGAACCAGGTGGGTTTCCGGCGAATGCCACTCACCAAGCTCGCCGTCGGGATCGGCGCCACAAGCGTTGAAATAGCGCAGGATAGCAAATTTCATTCCATACGCGGAAGCATAGTCGCCGATGATCTGTTCGCCCATCAGCTTGGAGCGCCCGTAAGGGCTGATCGGATTTTGCGAGGAGGTCTCGCGAACGGGCAATGCTTCCGGCACGCCGTACGTCGCACAGCTGCTGGAGAAGATGATGTTTTCGACCGAACAAGCGCGTGCGGCATCGAGCACCGCGATGGTGCCTGTCACATTGGTTGAATAATATTCGGCCGGCTCGCGAACGGACTCTCCGACATAGGCCAGCGCCGCAAAATGGATCACAGCCGTCGGCCGGTGCGTTTCCATCGCCCGCTTCAATGCATCCCGATCCCGGATATCGCCGACGACAAGCGGGCCCCAGGCGACGGATCTCTCGTTGCCGCGGCTCAGATTGTCGAAAACCACCGGCATGTAGCCGGCGGAGGCCAGCTGCTTGCAGGTGTGGCTGCCGATGAAGCCGGCTCCACCCGTCACCAGGACTGCCGGCCGGTTCATGAGGCGGCAGCTCCTCTGGCAATGCGATTTCCGTAGAGCAGGGTGTCAAAATACTCGACGGTACGCGCGAGTCCCTGGCTCAAGCTGATTTTCGGCTCCCAGCCGAGATTGGCCTTGGCAAAAGAGATGTCCGGCTTGCGCTGCCTGGGATCGTCGACGGGCAGCGGCCGATGCACGATCTTCGATCGGGCGTTGGTGTAATCGACGACCAGCGTCGCCAGTTCCATGATGGTGAATTCGGCAGGGTTGCCGAGATTGACCGGGTGGGTGGGCGCGCTCGGCGCGTTCATCAGCCGGACAAAGCCCTCGATCAGGTCGTCGGCATAGCAGAAGGAGCGCGTCTGCTGGCCGCTGCCATAGACGGTCAGGTCCTCGCCGCGCAGCGCCTGGACGATGAAGTTCGAGACCACGCGCCCATCGTCGGGCTGCATGCGGCGCCCATAGGTGTTGAAAATGCGGGCGACACGGATATCGAGGCCATAGGTTCTCGAATAATCGAAGAACAGGGTTTCGGCCGAGCGCTTGCCTTCATCATAGCAGGAACGCGGTCCGTGCGTGTTGACGTTGCCGAAGTAGCTCTCGGGCTGTGGATGCACGAAGGGATCGCCATAGACTTCGGACGTAGAGGCCTGGAATATCTTGGCCTTGTTCTGTCGCGCGAGTTCCAGAAGGTTCAGCGATCCAAGCACGCTTGTCTTGAAGGTGTGGATCGGGTCTGCCTGGTAGTGCGGCGGAGAGGCGGGGCAGGCGAGATTGTAGATCTCGTCGCACTGAAGATCCGAAGGCAGTGCATCGACGATGTCATGCTCGATGCAGGTGAAGCTCGGATTACGCAGAAGGGTATTGAGATTGTATCTTTTGCCGGTGTGGAAATTGTCCAGCGCGACAACGTCGTATCCGTCCCGCAAAAGACGTTCGCACAGATGCGATCCTAAAAAACCCGCTCCTCCGGCGACAAGGGCGCGTCGTCGGCTTTGGTTGGCGCCCCTTTGGCTGCCGGATTCCAGTTTCAGAACCTTGACAAGCTTACCCATGCTTTCCTCGCACGCACCGCACACGCTACCGCCGGGGCCGGGACAAAGCATCGCCCGGCCACGTTCCTGAGAACGTGGCAAACCTCCGCGTCTGCGGAATCGCCATCACTGATGTGCGTTAATTGTTCTTTGGCTTTCGCGAAGCTGGTACGACTACACGACCTCCGTGCTGCCGCTCAGCATTCTCTGCGCCCCGAAAACGCGGTCACCCGCTCGGTGTCACCATCGCCGATTGCTCGCCCAAATTGCACATCCCAACATATCGAAAATATACCTGTGGAAATTATAGTCAACTAAATTAGTGATTTCTTAACCAAGTGCGCTCGCGGATGGTTAACATGAGGGGGCGACGGTCTCTCGGGCTGAAAC
>NZ_RZTF01000363.1:0-6500 GCF_004023175.1 Mesorhizobium sp. M7A.F.Ca.MR.362.00.0.0 | reverse complement strand
GGATTGGCGGGCGGTGGCCGGCTTGGGGGCGGCGGCGTGAGACATGGAATTTCCCTGGACGGAATGCCGGCAGGCCGGCGCTTTTCATTTGTTGCGGCGGTCTCGTAACACGGTGGGGCGAAATGGTCATCCCCCATGGTCGTCACTGACGCGAGGCCTTTCAATGCATGGTTTTGTGACGCCGGCTTTTCGCTTTGACAGCGCTGCAAACTGTGGTTAAGGGGACCACTCTTTTATTGACGAGGCTTGCCGTGGCAAAAACCGAACTTGGCACAAAACGTATCGACCCGGAGACGGGCCGAAAATTCTACGACCTGAACAAGGACCCGATCGTCTCGCCCTACACCGGCAAGACCTATCCGCGTTCCTATTTCGAGGAAGGCAAGATTGCCGCTCTCGAGGAGGAAGAGGAAGTGGCCGAGAAGGAAGTGGACGCCGAGGAAGAAGAAGGCGTTGAGGTCGTCTCGCTCGAAGAGGCTGATGAGGACGTCAAGGGCGACGACCTGCCGGATCTTGGCGACGACGAGGACGACGTCGATCTCGGCGACGACGAGGACGACACCTTCCTTGCCGACGAAGAGGAAGAAGACGACGATGTCGCCGACATGATCGGCGTCGGCGACGACGACGACGAGGTCTGATCGGCCTTGAAAGCGGGCGTTTGCGGGCTTTCGAGGCCTGAGAAGAAAAAGCGGCTCTCGAAGGCTTGATATCTGAGAAGGGCGGGGTTAGAAGCCGCCTGCACTAACGGCGCGGTCTCCAACCCGCGCCGGATCTCTTCGCCGGAAACGGCGCCGGTTGACTGCCGGAAGTGGGGCCATAGCTCAGTTGGGAGAGCGCTTGAATGGCATTCAAGAGGTCGTCGGTTCGATCCCGATTGGCTCCACCAAACAGTCCCTCTGCAATTCGCAGCCGATGAATGTGCCGCACTGCGGCCATTGCGCTTGATGGCCGGTTCAGGCAACGCCGCTGAAAGCGCCTCCAACGGAACGAACGAGCCATTTCTCGAGAGCAAATGCTCGCCGGACAAAGTCTTCACTGTTCATGGCGCTTAGAGAACGAAAGGCAGCCCGATCACCACTCGGCGAAGGAGCCGTCCTTGTGGCGCCAGATCGGGTTGCGCCAGCGGTGGCCTTCCCTGGCTCGTTCCTTGACATAGTCCTCGTCGATCTCGACACCCAGGCCCGGTCCGTCGGGAATGGCGACATAGCCATCCTCGTAGCGGAAGACATCCTTGTTGGCGGCATAGTCGAGCAGGTCGTTGGCGGCATTGTAGTGGATGCCGAGGCTCTGCTCCTGGATGAAGCAGTTGTAGCTGACCGCGTCGAGCTGCAGGCACGCAGCAAGCGCGATCGGCCCGAGCGGGCAGTGCGGCGCCACGGCCACATCATAGGCTTCCGCCATCGCCGCGATCTTGCGGCATTCGGTGATGCCGCCGGCATGCGACAGGTCTGGCTGGATGATATCGACGACACCTTCCTCGAACACCGACTTGAAGTCCCAGCGGCTGTAGAGCCGCTCACCGAGCGCAATCGGCGTCGAGCCAAGCGCGGCGATCTCCTTCAGCGCCTCGCGGTTTTCGCTGAGCACCGGCTCCTCGATGAACATCAGCCTGTAAGGCTCCAGTTCTTTGACCAGGGCACGCGCCATCGGCCGGTGGACGCGCCCATGAAAATCGACGGCGATGCCGATGTTGGGTCCGACCGCCTCGCGCACCATGGCGACGCGTTCGACAGCGGCATCGATCTTGTCGTGGCTGTCGACGATCTGCAACTCCTCGGTACCGTTCATCTTCAACGCCAGGAAACCGCGCGCAACCATTTCCCGGGCACCCGCCGCGACTTCTGCCGGCCGGTCCCCGCCGATCCAGGAATAGACCTTGATCGTGTCGCGCAGCTTGCCGCCGAGCAATTCATGCACAGGCACGCCGAGCGCCTTGCCCTTGATATCCCACAGTGCCTGGTCGATGCCCGCAATGGCGCTCATCAGGATCGGCCCGCCACGGTAGAAGCCGCCGCGGTGCATCACCGTCCAGTGGTCCTCGATCAGGCGGGGATCCTTGCCGATGAGGTAATCGCCAAGCTCCTTGACCGCTGCCTCGACGGTCAGTGCCCGGCCCTCGACGACCGGCTCGCCCCAGCCGGTGACGCCGGCATCGGTCTCGATTTTCAGGAACAGCCAGCGCGGCGGAACGATGTAGGTGGTGAGCGAGATGATTTTCATGCGCAGTCTCAGTTGCTCTTGAGTTTCTTGGCGCTGACGAGGTCGCGCGCCGCAAGGTCGAGGATCTTGTTTGCGGCCCCACGCGCCGCCTCGGCGTCGCGCATGCGCAGCGCCTCG
Source organism: Mesorhizobium sp. M7A.F.Ca.MR.362.00.0.0 (assembly GCF_004023175.1). Lineage (NCBI taxonomy): Bacteria > Pseudomonadati > Pseudomonadota > Alphaproteobacteria > Hyphomicrobiales > Phyllobacteriaceae > Mesorhizobium > Mesorhizobium sp. M7A.F.Ca.MR.362.00.0.0. Next base: position 4,160 of record NZ_RZTF01000363.1, on the reverse strand, counting down.
ACCACCTCGCGGTGCGCCGCCACGGCCTCCATGCGCCGGTCGAGCGAAATCACCGCCGTCGCCTCGAGCGAGAATTTCAGCCCGGTGTCGATGAGATTGCCGATCTGGCGAAAGATCGGGTTGTGGCTCGCCGCATAGACGATCTGGTGGAAAGCGATGTCGCTGCGCGAGAAGGCGGCGAGGTCCTCGCCGGAGCCGGCCATGCCTCGCCATGCCGCTTCGAGATCGGCGATTTCCTGCAGCGTCGCGCGGGTGGCGGCGAGTTCTGCGACCAGCGGTTCGATGGCGCGGCGCGTTTCGAGGATGGCATCGAAGAGCTTGTCGTCCAGCGCGTGCGGCGCGTGCCAGGCGAGCACCTGCGGGTCGATGATGTTCCAGTCGTCCTCGTTGCAGACGATCGTGCCGATGCGTGGCCGCGACAGCACCAGCCCTTTGGCGGCCAGCACCTTCAGGGCTTCGCGGATCACGGTGCGGCTGACGCCATACTCGACGCCGAGCTCGTTTTCGGTCGGCAAGGAGGAGCCGGCCGGATAGCGCCCGGAGAAGATGTCAGAGGCTATCGCCTTGGTCACATCCGGCATCACGCGCGGGCGGCGAGTGGTCGTATCTCCCGGGGCTTTTTTCAGAATCTCGGTCACCTCAGCCCTCCTCCAAGGCGGCGAACCGCTGGTTTCGCACAGCCGGTCCGCCCTTAACGGATGCGGATCAATTGCGCCAGCGATCGCTGGTCAGAGCATGTACATTAATTATCATACCAGATCAATTGACGAGTATGATAAAAGCGATTAGAGACTCCGGCATCCGGGCTGAGCGCCCGGTCTATCGCTGGGAGGTAATCATGCGACTTTTGAAGACCGCGCTCGTCGCGGGCGCGCTTGCCGTGCTGTCCGTCACGACCATCGCTGCATATGCTCAGGACACCAAGATCGGTTTCATCGTCAAACAGCCCGAGGAGCCGTGGTTCCAGGACGAATGGAAGTTCGCCGACCAGGCCGCCAAGGAGAAGGGCTTTACCCTGGTCAAGATCGGCGCCGAGGACGGTGAGAAGCTGATGTCGGCGATCGACAATCTCGGCGCCCAGGGCGCCCAGGGCTTCATCGTCTGCACACCGGACGTGAAGCTTGGCCCCGGCATCGTCGCCAAGGCCGCCGCCAACAATCTCAAGCTGATGACTGTCGACGACCGTCTGGTCGGCGCCGACGGCAAGGCGCTGGAAGACGTGCCGCATATGGGCATTTCGGCCACCAAGATCGGCGAAGCCGTCGGCCAGGCGATCGTCGACGAAATGAAGGCACGCGGCTGGAAGGCCGACGAGGTCGGCGCCATCCGCGTCTCCTACGACCAACTGCCGACCGCGGTCGACCGCGTCGAAGGTGCCATCTCGGTGCTGAAGGCAAACGGCTTCAAGGCCGAGAACATCTTCGACGCGCCACAGGCCAAGACCGACACCGAAGCCGCCCTCAACGCCGCAACGGTCGTGCTCAACGCCCATGCCGACATCAAGAAATGGGTCTCCTTCGGCCTCAACGATGAGGCGGTGCTCGGCGCAGTGCGTGCTTCCGAAAGCGTCGGCATCCCCGCTGACAGCGTGATCGGCGTTGGCATTGGCGGCGCGGATTCCGCAATCAACGAGTTCAAGAAGCCGACCGCCACTGGCTTCGTCGGCACCGTGATCATCTCGCCGAAGCGTCATGGCTACGAGACGGCGCTCAACATGTATGACTGGGTTGCCAACAACAAGGAACCGGAGAAGCTGATCCTGACTTCCGGTGCACTCGCCAAGCGTGACGACTACCAGAAGGTCCGCCAGGGCCTCGGCATCGAATAATCCTCCCTGTACAAACAGGCGGCGGCTCATCCCGCCGCCTGTTTGTCATGGCTCAAAAGGATCGGCTCGTGTCCTTTCTCGACTTCTCGCACATCACCAAGACCTATCCGGGCGTCAAGGCGCTGTCGGACGTCTCGTTCGGCGTCGACAAAGGCGCCGTGCATGGCCTGATGGGCGAGAACGGCGCCGGCAAATCCACCCTGATCAAGATCCTCTCCGGCGACCAGCATGCCGATCAGGGCGAGATCCGCATTGACGGCAGGGTTCAAGCCTATACCTCGACCCGGGATGCCTTCGACAATGGCGTCATTGTCATTCATCAGGAACTGCAACTCGTTCCTGAACTCACCGTTGCCGAAAACCTCAGCCTCGGTCGTTTCCCCGCCAACGCCGGCATCATCGCCGGTCGCCGGATGCTGGACGACGTCGGCGCCAAGCTGAAATCGGCCGGTATCGACATCGACATGCGCCGCAAGGTCAAGACGCTGTCGATCGGCGAACGCCAGATGGTCGAGATCGCCAAGGCGGTCATGCTCGACGCACGCGTTATCGCGCTGGACGAACCGACCTCGTCGCTGTCCTCGCGCGAAAGCGAAATCCTGTTTGCCCTGATCAATCGCCTGCGCAGCGAGGGCAAGGTCATCATCTACGTCTCGCACAGGCTCGACGAGGTGTTCCGGCTCTGCGACAGCCTGACCGTGCTGCGCGATGGCAAGCTCGCGGCGCACCACGCGTCGCTGAAAGGCGTCACCCGCGATCAGGTCGTCGCCGAGATGGTCGGCCGCGAGATTTCGGATATCTGGGGTTTTCGCGCACGAAAAACAGGCGATGTCCGCCTGAAGGTCGACGCTCTCAGCGGCCCCAAACTGCAGACACCGGCCAGTTTCGAGGCAAGGGCAGGCGAGATCGTCGGCTTCTTCGGCCTGATCGGCGCCGGGCGCTCGGAGCTGATGCGGTTGGTCTATGGCGCCGATCCGCGCTCGGGCGGCACCATCACCGTCGACGGCAAGCTGGTTCGCGCCACCGATCCGCGTGGCACGATCCGGGCCGGCATCGTGCTGTGCTCGGAGGATCGCAAGCATGACGGCATCATCCAGGGGCGCTCGGTCGAGGAGAACATCAACATCTCGTCGCGGCGCCATCACACACGCTTCGGCGTGCTCAACCGCGCCAGCGAGATCGCCACGGCCGAGACCTTTGTCAAGAAGCTGAAGGTGCGCACGCCGTCGCGCAAGCAGGACATCATCCACCTCTCCGGCGGCAACCAGCAGAAGGTCATCCTCGGCCGCTGGCTGTCCGAACAGGGCGTGCGGGTGCTCATTGTCGACGAGCCGACGCGCGGCATCGATGTCGGTGCCAAATCGGAAATCTACGAACTGCTCTACCAGCTTGCGCAGGACGGCATGGCGATCGTCGTGGTCTCGTCCGAACTGCCGGAAGTGATGGGCATCTGCGACCGTATTCTGGTGATGTGCGGTGGCCGCGTCAGCGCCGAGCTCACCCGCGACCAGTTCGCCGAAAAGGCGATCCTGGCCGCCGCTCTGCCCGATCAGAAAACCCCCGACGCGATCGCATCCTGAGGACTTTGGCATGACCGACCAGTTGAAAAAAATCCTGCTCGGCGAACAGGGCCTCGTCGTCATCTTTGTCGTCGCCTTCGCGCTGGTGTCGGCCCTGGTGCCGAACTTCCTTACGGACCGCAACATGCTCGGCCTGCTGCAGTCGGTGGTCACCGTCGGTATCGTCGCCTGCACCATGATGTTCTGCCTCGCCGCGCGCGACTTCGACCTGTCGGTCGGTTCGATCGTCGCCTTTGCCGGCATGGTCGCTGTGATGGCCTCGAATTACACCGGCTCGATCCTGCTTGGCCTGCTGGCGGCAATCGCCTGCGGCGCTTTCGTCGGCTTCATCAACGGCGTTGTCATCGCCAAATTTCGCATCAACGCGCTGATCACGACGCTGGCCACCATGCAGATCGTGCGCGGCTTTGCGCTGATCGCGTCCGACGGCCGCGCCGTCGGCATCAACAGCCCGGATTTCTATCAGCTGGCGCTCTCGAAACTGCTCGGCATACCGACGCCGGTCTGGGTGCTTGCCATCCTGTTTTGCATCTTCGGCTTCGTCCTCAACCGGACCGTCTTCGGCAAGAACACGCTGGCCATCGGCGGCAATCCGGAGGCCTCGCGGCTTGCCGGCGTCAATGTCGACCGGACGCGCATCTGGATTTTTGCGCTGCAAGGCGTCGTCTGCGGTATCGCCGGCATCCTGCTGGCGTCGCGCATCACCTCGGGCCAGCCCAACGCGGCGGTCGGGCTGGAACTCTCGGTCATTT
>NZ_RZTF01000362.1:0-6526 GCF_004023175.1 Mesorhizobium sp. M7A.F.Ca.MR.362.00.0.0 | reverse complement strand
CACCAAGCCCTATCCCAAATCGCTGGACCGTTTCGACTTCGGCGCCGCCATGGCGGACGGGCTGGATGCGGAGGATGGCGCGGCACTGCTGACCGCCTTTACCGCTGGAGCCGTCGGCAAGGCACTCGACCTCTTACCAAGCCGTCCGAAAAAACTGGTGGTCAGCGGCGGCGGCCGCCACAACCCGACCATGATGGCGATGCTGACCAGCCGTGCCGGCGTCGAAGTGGTGCAGGCCGAGAGCCTCGGCTGGAGCGGCGACGCGGTCGAGGCGGAGTGTTTTGCTTTCCTGGCGGTGCGCGTGCTGCGCGGCCTGCCGATCAGCTTTCCGAGCACGACCGGCGCACCGCGGCCGATGCAGGGCGGAAAACTCGCCGGTTAGAGCCTCTTCCATCCGGAAGCGGGATGGTCTCTATCTCAGTGTTTGAGGATGACCTCTCCCGCCGACTTTCAGACGATGCGGCTTTTTGCTCAGGTTTTGCAGTCGAAAGGTCTTCGGAACAGTCGAAAAGCTTTTCCGCCGGGACCCACTGTCATCCAACCGTTAAGAAGAATTAATACAAGACAACAGCGATCTTGTTTTCAGCTGACGCCTCATTTCGCAGGCGTATGGCCATTGATGCGCGCCTACATAGCGGCGGCAGTATAGTTGGGATTCAATTTATGTTGTCAGCAGGTTTAGCCTTATTGCGCGGTGCACGGCCGACGGTTTCGGGGGCGGCAGCTGCGCTCGCCCTTGCAATCATCGGGGCCATGATCGGATCCGCTGCGCGGGCTGAGCCCATTCGCGGTGCGGGGTCGACACTGGCCGCGCCGATCATCGGCAAGTGGGCAACGACATACAAGGCTGCACGCGCCGACGGCGGCGACTTCTTCACGCTGGACTGGACCGTCGATTATGAACCGGTCGGATCCCTTGCCGGCCTGATGCGGCTTGCGCAGCCCGAACTGGATTTCGCCGCCACGGATGTTCCCGTGCCGGCTGATGATCTCGCCAGGAACGGCCAGCAGCAATTTCCGATCGTCATGGGCGGGATCGCGGTGGTCGCCAATCTCGATGGCCTGCCGGAGCAAGGTCTGCGCCTCTCCGGCCCGGTGATCGCCGACATCTATCTGGGCAAGATCAAGTCCTGGTCCGATCCTGCGATAAGGGTGCTCAATCCCGACATAGCCCTTCCCGATCTCGCCATCAGCGTCATCCACCGGCAGGACGGTTCGGGCTCAACCTATGTCTTCACCGAGTTTCTGTCATCGACAAGCGAAGACTGGAAGACGAAGCCTGGAGCCGACACTCTGATCGACTGGCCGCTCGGGACAGGCGCGGAAGGTACGCAAGCGCTTCTTCGTGCCGTGGCTGCGAGCAAGGGGGCGATTGCCTACGCCGAATACGGCCAGGTTCTTCGCGCCGGCCTTCCCTTCGCAGCGGTCCAGAACAAATCCGGCAAGTTCGTCAAACCGGACCCGCAGGGCGTGCAAGCAGCGGCCACCTCCGTCGCCTGGGGGGAAACGACCGACTTCTTCGCCTCCCTCACCAATCGCAGCGGAGATGGTGCGTACCCGATGAGCACGGCGGTGTTCGCCGTTGTCCAGGTCTCGGGGCGTTCGGAACATCGCTATCGCCGCGTGCATGATCTTTTCCGGCTCGCCTTCGCGCAAGGTGCCGGCGACGCCACCGCACTCGGCTATGTGCCGCTCCCGAAAGCGCTCATTGGCCAGATCGAACAGTATTGGGCAAGGCAATTGCCGGTCGGAAACTGACCCGAACGAAGCTGCCTTGCGCAGCAACTGAACTTCATACCGCGTCGTCGTGGCGACTTGTTGGGGACTGCCTGAAATGGACATAGATATCTTCAAGGACATCCTCGTGCCGGTGATCGGCGGCTTGGGCATCTTCATGCTCGGTCTGGATTTCATGGCAAACGGCATCCAGGCGCTGTCGGTCAACCGGATGCGCGACTTTCTCGCCAAGGCAGCCGGTACGCCGGTCAAAGGCGTGCTGGCGGGAACGCTGATCACCGGCGTCATCCAGTCGTCGACGGCGATGAGCGTCATGGTCGTCGGGCTGGTCAATGCCGGTGTCATCGCCCTGCGGCCGGCGATCAGCGTGATCATGGGCGCCAACATCGGCACCACGCTCGGCAACGGGCTCATCGCCCTGCCGCTCGGTCCGCTCGGATTGATCCTGGCCGGCGTGTTCTCGCTGGTCTACTGCTTCGCCAAAAGCGAAAAGGTGAAGAACATAGCGCTCGCCTGCATGGGTTTCGCTCTGATCTTCTACGGCCTCAATTTGATGACCGGCGGCCTGCGTCCGCTTCGCAACCTGCCGGAAGTCATGGCGCTGCTGCAGACGCTGACGGCCGACTCCTACCTCAACCTTTTCAAATGCGTGTTCATCGCCGCCGGCGTGACCGCGATGATCCACTCGTCCTCGGCGACGATCGGCATCGTCATGGGCCTTGGCGCGGCGGGCATTCTCGACTGGACAACCGCCGTCGCCTTCTCGCTCGGTGCCGATCTCGGCACCACGATCACGTCGTGGATGGCTTCGCTCAACCTTTCGAAGAACGCCAAGCGGACCGCCTATGCGCACATCTCGTTCAATATCATCGGGGTGTGCATCACCATCCCTCTGTTCTTCGTCTCCATCCAGGTGCTGGAATGGGCCATGCAGTTCTTCGGCGGCGATCCGGCCGTTCCGGTGATTGTTGACGGCAAGGAGACCTTCCCCCTGGTGCCGGTCGCGGTCGGCCTCTACTCGACCTTCTTCAACGTCTTCAACACAGTGCTGCTATTCCCGTTCATCGGCGTGTTCGAGCGGGTGCTATCGCGTGTCGGCCACACGGATGCCGACGACGCGGAGGATTTCTCGACGCCGAAATTCCTCGACCGCAAACTGGCCAGCGATTTTGCCAAGGCCATTCCCGCCGTGCAGCAAGAGACGGCCCGCCATCTGGAGGCCGGCGCCATGTTCCTCGACATCGCACGCTCTTCCAAGAAGGCGCCGTCGGATCCGGGCGAGCACTATCTGGCGACCGACATCCTCAGCCGCGATATCCGCGCCTACACCGCCGCGCTGATGAAGGAGGATCTGCCTTACGAACAGCTCGATCTGATCGCCAGCCTGATCGAGGAAGCCGACTTCACGGCCGCCCTGACGGAATCGATGCATCAGGTGGCGCGCCGCGTCAGGCGCGAGAAGTTCAGCAACCCGGCGCAAGCCATCGTCGACGTCGCGCTGAACAAGCTCGACACGTCGCTGCGCGAAATCTTGCCTACTTACGGAATTTCCAGCCCGCAGATGCCGGCCGGCCATGTAAATCTGCCCGGGGTCGAGGAACTGCGTGCCCGCACGCTGGCGCTCGGACCGAATGCCGGTGCCGCCGAACGCGGCACGATCCTGGCCCTGCTCGGGTCGATCGAGCGTGCGGAAATCCTGATCCATCGCATCGATGCCGAGCGCAGATCCGTAAACCGCCAAAGCGTGCTCGCCCGTGCGTCGGCACGCAAGGAAACCAGAGCAAGCCCGATGGGAGACCCAGGCCTGGTTCCGGCCGAGTAACGGTCCGCCGGACCATAACCACCTTCGTTCGGATTGCGGGTCAGGCAGGAAGACAGTCCATCCCGGTTCCGCCGGGATGGATCAGGCCAACGCCAGCCTCTTCTGTAGAAAGATGCGGCTGCGGCCGATAGGGAAATCGGCAAGCGTTCCAAAGGGCTCGTAACCCTGACGCTGGTAGACCTTGGCGGCGTTCGGATTGAAGGTGTCGATCCAGGCGTTTCGACAGCCGCGCGCCACCGCTTCGTGTTCGGCCGCATCCAGCATCTTGCCGGCCATGTGCTGGCCGCGCAGCCGCTCATCGACCCAGAGCCATTGCACGTAGAGCCAGCCCCAGGCGGTGTAACCGGAAATGCCGGCGACGACCGCGCCATCCTCGTCGCGCACAAACACCACAAGCGCCTTCCTTTCGGATGCGCCGACATCGCCGTCGTTGAACGCCGTCAGCCGTTCACCGAGAAAGGCGAGTTCTTCCGGCAAGGGATTTGCCGTCGTTTCAAGCGTCGTGTTCATCGCTTTTCCGAGATGGTTGCGTGTCGGCGTCGCCGCCATTGCGAAACTCTGATGCGGCAATGCCGTAGCGCTTGAGCTTGTCATAAAAGGTCTTGCGCGGTACGCCGAGCGCATCGATGGCGCCGCGCACGTCGCCGCCATGATCGCGCAATGCGTCGCGGATGAGCTGTGCTTCGTATTGGCCGACCCGTTCGGGCAATGCTGCCGTAGGCTCCGGCGAATGCGCGGAGACCGCCCTCCTCTCATCTTCCGGACCGAGGCCGAGCGCAACACGGTCGGCAAAATGGGCAAGCTCGCGCACATTGCCTGGCCAGTCATGCGACTGGAGATGATCGCTGACCGCAGCGTTCATCTTCGCGACAGGCCGGCCGAACCGTTCTGCCGCCTTGCCGAGGAAATGCCCAAACAGCATCGGGATATCGCCGCGACGCTCGCGCAGCGGCGGGATGCGCAGCGTCACCACGTTAAGGCGAAAATACAGATCCTCGCGAAAATCACCGCGTTGGTCCGACCGCCCCAGATCGACCTTGGTCGCGGCGACGACCCTGAGATCGATGCGCCTGATGTCGTTCGAGCCAAGTGGAGTGAGGCTGCGCGTTTCGAGCACGCGCAGCAGCTTGACCTGGAGCGCCGGCGGCATGGATTCGATCTCGTCGAGAAACAGCGTGCCGCCGCTGGAATGCTCGATGCTGCCGATCCGCCGCCGCTGCGCGCCGGTGAACGCGCCCGCCTCATGGCCAAACAACTCGCTCTCGATGACCGTCTCCGGCAGCGCACCGCAATTCAGTGCCACGAAGGGTTTTGCGCGCCGTCGCCCCCCTCTGTGCAGGAGGTCCGCCACCACTTCCTTGCCGGTTCCCGTTTCTCCCTCGACCAGCACATCGACGTTCATGTCGGCAATCTGGCGCAAGGTCTCGCGCAGTCGCTTGATGGCAGGAGCCTCGCCGATCAGCGGCAGGCCGTCAGTGGCGAGGGCCGCGGCTTCGCGCAGCCGCCGGTTCTCCATCACCAGCCGTCGCTTCTCACTCGCCCGTTTCAGCGCCTCGACAAGGCGGTCGCCGGCATAGGGTTTCGAGATGAAATCGTAGACACCGTCCTTGAGCGCGGCCACTGCGAGATCGACGTCGCCATGGCCGGTGACCAGGATCACGGGTATGTCCGGGTCGATCGCCTTGATGCGATCGAACAGCTGCAGCCCGTTCATGCCCGGCATGCGGATGTCGCTGACCACCACGCCTTCAAAGGTCCTGTCGACAACGGCAAGCGCTGCCTCGGCGGCGTCGCGCGCGACCACAGCGAAGCCGGCAAGCTCGAGCAATTGCGTTGTGGCGTGCAGCAGGTCCGCATCGTCGTCGACGAGCGCCACCAGCCCTGATCCCTCAATCATTCAATTCGCCTCAAATCGATGGTGAAGGATGCGCCGATGCCATTGCCGGGATCGAGCCGCAGCGTGCCGCCCAATTCCTGGGCGATCTCCTGCGAGATCACCAGCCCGAGGCCAAGCCCCTTCTCCTTGGTGGTCTGGAACGGCATGAACAGATTGCCGGCTGCTTCCGGGCCGAGACCTGGGCCGTTGTCGCGCACCGAAATCAGCACCCTGTCGTCGTGCTCGGCAAGTTGGATCTCTATGCGGGGATCGGGCTGGTCCTTCATAGCGTCCAGCGCATTCTGCAACAGATTGACCAGGATCTGTTCCAGCCGGATGCGGCTGGCCATGACCACCGGCGAGGCATTGCCGCGCGGCTTGACGATGGTCACGCCGGAATCACGGATGCGGCCCGACAGCAGCGACAGCGCGCCATCAATTGCCTCGCGCACCGGCAGCGGCGAAGCGGCAACCCCGGGTCGACGGGCGAAAGTGCGCAAGGTGCCGGTGATCGCGCCGATGCGTTCGGTCATCGACACGATCGACGTCAGATTGCCGCTGGCCGGTTCGGTTTTGCCGGTTTCGAGAAAGCGGCCCGCATTCTCGGCATAGGTGCGGATAGCGGCGACCGGCTGGTTGATCTCGTGCGCCACGCCGGCGGCGATTTGGCCGAGGATGGAAAGCCGGTTGGCCTGGGCGAGGTCGTCGCGCAGCCGGCGCACCTTGGCTTCAGCATTCTCGCGCTCGGCGATTTCACCGGCAAGTGCGGTGTTGGAGCGGGTCAACTCGGCCGTTCGCGTGCTGACTCGGCTCTCCAGTTCGGCATTCATCCGCGCCAGCGCCTCCTGCCTCAGCCGTCGTGCGCGCTGGCGGCGGGTAAGCACGAAGGCAAGCAAGCCCATCAGCAGAAGCCCAAGCAGCGTGGTCAGGCGCGCCGTGTTGGCGGCCGATGAAAGAGCAGCGTCGGCGGGAGTGAGCAGCCAGAGACGCCAGCCAGGAACAGCAGCGGGCAAATCCTGCACCACCTCGACGAACTGGCGCGGTTTTCCCGCGTTGTCGATCGTCGCCAGGCCGTCACCAGCGCCGCGCCG
>NZ_RZTF01000361.1:0-6533 GCF_004023175.1 Mesorhizobium sp. M7A.F.Ca.MR.362.00.0.0 | reverse complement strand
GCGCACGTCGATCCTCAAGCTTGGACCGGAACAGTTGCGGATCTTGGCGCCGGCGGCGATTGCGCTGGCCAAGGCGGAAGGCCTTGACGCGCATGGACGCTCCGTCGCCATACGGTTGAACATGTAGGCGGCGATGTCTGGCCCCGATCAAACCCGCGCCAGGCTGATCGATGTCGAACTCGATGAATCGATCGGCCGGTCGACACCCGATGTCGAGCATGAACGCGCGGTGGCGATCTTCGACCTGATCGAGGAGAACAGTTTTCAGCCCGTCAGTGACAGCGGCGACGGCCCTTACCGGCTGAAACTGTCGCTGGCCGAGCAGCGCCTGGTGTTTGCCGTGGCGCGCGAGGATGGCACCGCCGTCGTCACCCATATCCTGTCGCTGACGCCGCTCAGGCGCATCGTCAAGGACTATTATATGATCTGCGAAAGCTACTACGACGCCATCCGTTCCTCGACGCCGAGCCACATCGAGGCGATCGACATGGGCCGCCGCGGCCTGCACAATGAAGGTTCGCAGACGCTGATGGACCGGCTGTCCGGCAAGATCGACATCGACTTCGATACGGCGCGCCGGCTGTTCACGCTGGTCTGCGTACTGCACTGGCGGGGCTAGCCCTGGCACCCGGCGCCCTGCCCCGTTCGATCCTGTTCCTGTGCGGCATGAATGCCGTGCGCTCGCCAATGGCAGAGCAACTGGCGCGCCGCATGCTGCCGGCCACCGTCTTTGTCGCTTCGGCAGGCGTTCGCGCCGGCGAGCGCGATCCATTCGTCGATGCGGTGCTTGCCGAAGACGGTCTCACGCTGGGCGAGCGTCACCCAAGGACGATGGACGATCTCGAGGACGACTATTTCGACCTCATCGTCACGCTGGCGCCGGAAGCGCACCACGCCGCACTTGAACTCACCCGCTCGCTCGCTGTCGAGGTCGAATACTGGCCGACGCCGGACCCGACCGACGCCAGCGGTACCCGCGAACAGATCATGGCTAGTTATCGCGACGTGCGCGAGCGGCTGAAGGTGCGCATAGGCCGACGTTTTCTGCTTCCAGGAGCAAAAAACGCGACGGATTAAGCGTGTTCACAAGCGGACGATTATCATATAGGTTCCGCCGAAATTCCGGCCAGGGTGCTGGAACTACCATCCAAGCAAAGGTATCGAATGCCGAAGGAAGAAGTCCTCGAGTTTCCGGGTGTCGTGACGGAATTGTTGCCGAACGCGATGTTCCGGGTAAAGCTCGAAAACGAACACGAAATCATCGCCCATACGGCCGGCCGCATGCGCAAGAACCGCATCCGCGTGCTGACCGGCGACAAGGTTCTGGTCGAGATGACGCCATACGACCTGACCAAGGGCCGCATCACCTATCGTTTCAAGTAAGCAAAGCCCGACTGGTCCGCGATGAGCATTTTGCAGAAGCTGGTGCTTGCCTCGGGTTCGCCGCGCCGGATCGAGCTCTTGCAGCAGGCCGGCATCGAGCCGGACCGCGTGCTGCCGGCCGATGTCGACGAAATGCCGTTGCGTGCCGAGCATCCGCGCTCGCTGGCCAAGCGGCTGTCGAGGGAAAAGGCCGAAAAGGCGTTCGCCTCGCTGCAGACCGAAGCCGACTACGCGCCGGGTTTCGTGCTGGCCGCCGACACGGTGGTTGCCGTCGGACGGCGCATCCTGCCCAAGGCGGAAACCCTCGACGACGCCGCCAACTGCCTCGGGCTGTTGTCGGGCCGTTCGCACCGGGTCTATTCCGGCATCTGCCTGATCACCCCGGGTGGCAAGCTGCGCCAACGGCTGGTCGAGACGCGGGTGCGTTTCAAGCGGCTGCCGCGCGAAGAGATTGACGCCTATGTCGCCTCGGGCGAATGGCGCGGCAAAGCGGGTGGTTACGCCGTCCAGGGCCTCGCCGGCGCCTTCGTCGTCAAGCTGGTCGGCTCCTACACCAATATCGTTGGCCTGCCGCTCTATGAGACCGTCGCGCTGTTGAGCGGCGAGGGCTTCAAGGTGCATGGCGGCTGGCTGGCGGGACCCCGGCTGTGAATTCCGATCCCAAAGTCACGCCCTTGCGCCCGAAGCGCCCCTGCCCCGAATGCGGCAAGCCCTCGGCGCGCGACACCTTCCCGTTCTGCTCGACGCGCTGCAAGGACATCGACCTCAATCGCTGGCTGAAGGGCGCTTACGTCATCAAGGCTCGCGACGACGAGGAAGAAACGGACCCCGACGATTCGAAATGAGCCGGGCGCCGCCGATCAGGCGGCGGCCTCGCTCTTGCGTTTCGTCCGCGCCCAGGCAGGCAGCCAGTCACCGTGGGCGGCCAGGAGATCATCGACCAGGGACCAGATCTGGTCGAGATCGAGTTCGGCTGATGTGTGCGGGTCCATCATCGCCGCATGATAGATGTGCTCGCGGTTTTCCGTCATCAGCGCCCGCACCGTCAGTTCCTGCACGTTGATGTTGGTGCGCATCAGCGCGGTCAATTGCGGCGGCAGCTCGCCGATATAGGTCGGCTGGATGCCGGAGGCATCGACCAGGCACGGCACTTCGGCGGCACAATCGCGGGGCAGCGAGGTGATGCAGCCATTGTTGCGGACATTGCCGTAGATCACTGACGGCTCGCCGGTCCAGACCGAATTCATGATCGACGAGGCATATTCCTTGGACTGCTCGACTTCGATGCGATCGGCCGAGCGATAGGCCTCAGCCTGTCCCTTCCAGCGCTCGATCTGTTCGATGCAGCGCTTGGGATACTCATCCAGCGGGATGCCGTACTTCTCGATCAGGTCGGGGCGCCCTTCCTTGATGAAATAGGGCGTGTATTCGGCGAAATGTTCCGAGCTCTCGGTGACGAAATAGCCGAGCCGGGTCAGCATCTCGTAGCGCACCTTGTTGGGGCAGCGCGGGTTCCAGCCGGGCTTGGGCGCGCGGCCTTCGCGATAGGCGCGCACGAGATCTGGGTAGAGGTTGCGGTAGGAACCGTCCGGCTGGCGATGCTCGAACTTCAGGTAGAACGCCATGTGGTTGATGCCGGCCGAGCGATAGCGGATTTCTTCGTAGGGAATGTCGAGGTCTTCAGCCAGCTCCATCGCCGTGCCCTGCACCGAATGGCAGAGGCCGACCTGCCTGATGTCGGGATATTTCTCCGATATCGCCCAGGTGTTGATCGCCATCGGGTTGACATATTGCAGCATGATCGCCTGCGGGCAGACGGCGAGCATATCTTCACACACCTTCCACAGATGCGGCACGGTCCGGAGGCCCCGCATGATGCCGCCGACGCCCAGCGTGTCGGCGATCGTCTGGCGCAGGCCGTATTTCTTCGGCACCTCGAAGTCGGTGACCGTGCAGGGCTCATAGCCGCCGATCTGGAAGGCGACGACGACGAAATCGGCGTCGGCCAGTGCCTTGCGCTGGTCCGAATGGGTCTCGGTCTTCGCCTTGACGCCGAGCGTCGCGATCAGCTTGTTGACGACGATGGCGCTCTCTTCCAGCCGCTGCGGATTGATGTCCATCAGCGCGATCGTCGCGCCCGAAAGCGACGGCCGCTGCAGCACGTCGCCGACAATGTTCTTCATGAACACCGTCGAGCCGGCCCCGATGAACGTGATCTTGGGATTTCTTGTCATGCTAACCTCCGGCACATTTTCAGGCCACGTCGAAAGCGGCCCTGACGAGCCGTTCGGTGTAGGCGGTCTTGGGATTGGACAGGACGTCGTCGACGGGACCCTGCTCGACGATCTTGCCGTTCTGCATGACGATCACGCGGTGGCACAGGGCGCGCACCACCTTGAGGTCGTGCGAGATGAAGAGGTAGCTGAGGCCGCGCTCGTCCTGCAGCTTGCGCAGGAGGTCGATGATCTGCGCCTGGACGGAGAGGTCGAGCGCCGATGTCGGCTCGTCGAGCAGGATGAATTCGGGTTCGAGCGCTATGGCGCGGGCGATGGCGATGCGCTGCCGCTGGCCGCCGGAGAATTCATGCGGAAACCGCGACAGTATATCGCCCGGCATGCCGGCGCTGACCAGCGCGTCGCGCACCCGTTCGACCCGCTCGCGCCGCGTCGCCCCTATGCTGTTGACGATCAGCCCTTCCTCGATGATCTGGCCGATCGTCATGCGCGGGTTGAGCGAGGAGAACGGATCCTGGAAGACGATCTGCATGCGCGAGCGCAGCGGCCGCATCTCGGCACGCGATAGGCCATGGATCGGCTTGCCGTCGAAATGGATCTCGCCGCGCTTGGCGTCGATCAACCGGAGCAAGGCCTGGCCGAAGGTGGTCTTGCCGGAGCCGGATTCGCCGACCAGCCCCAGCGTCTCATGGCGACAGAGTTTCAGGCCGAGATCGTCGACAGCGACCAACTCTCGCCAGTCCGGTTTCAGGAAGGTGCCGTGGCGCAGCATGAATGAGACGCCCACGCCGCTCGCCTCCAGGATGGTGCCGCAGCCCTCCGGCAGCGGCTTCGGCTGCCCATGCGGCTCGGAAGCCAGCAGCCGCTTCGTATAGGGATGCCGTGGGTTGGCGAACAGCCGTTCGGTGACGTTGTGCTCGCACATTTCGCCATGCTGCATGACATAGACGTAGTCGGAGAACTGGCGCACCACGGTCAGGTCGTGGGTGATCAGGATCACCGCCATGCGCAGCTCTTTCTGCAGGCTGCGGATCAGGTTCAGGATCTGCGCCTGGACGGTGACATCGAGCGCTGTGGTCGGCTCATCGGCGATCAGCACATCGGGATTGTTGGCCAGCGCCATGGCGATCATCACCCGCTGACGTTGCCCGCCCGATAGCTGGTGCGGGTATTGCTTGAGCCGCGCGGCGGGATCGGGAATCTGCACATGCTGCAGAAGTTCCAGTGCGCGCGCCCAGGCCTGCTTGCGGCTGACTTTGCGATGCACCCGGATCGCCTCGACGATCTGGCTGCCGACCGTATAGATCGGGTTGAGCGAGCTCATCGGCTCCTGGAAGATCATCGAGATGCGGTTGCCGCGCAGCTTGCGCCGGGCGCTCTCGGGAAATTTCAGGATGTTTTGCCCGTCATAGCAGACGCTCGATCCGGGGGACACGGTGGCGCGCCGCGACAGAAGGCCCATGACGGTGCGCGCCGTCACCGACTTGCCCGAACCGGATTCGCCGACGATGGCGATCGTCTCGCCGCGATAGAGCTGAAACGAGATGTCCTTGACCGCGTCGACGACGCCATGCTCGACCTTGAAGGCCACGGCGACGTTGCGGGCATCGACGATGGGCTGGCCCTGGCGTTCGTCATAGTCATGACGGACGGTTGGTGCGAAGGATTCGGCGAGCGCTACGGACATCGCAGGCACCTTAATAAGGGTCGACGGCGTCACGCAGGCCGTCGCCAAGCGCGTTGAAGGCAAAGACGGTGACGAGCACGAAACCGACCGGCGACAGGATCCAGGGATAGGTGCCGATGACGGAATAGGTCGCGGTGTCCTGCAGCATCAGACCCCACGAGATCAGCGGCGGCTTGACGGCGAAGCCGAGGAAACCGAGGAAGGATTCGAGCAGCACCACGGTCGGGATCGCCAGCGTCACGGCGACGATCACATGACTCATCACATTGGGGAAGATGTGCTGCATGATGATGCGTCGGTCGGTGGCGCCGACCGCCATGGCGGCGCGCACATACTCGATCCGCGCCAGCGCCAGCGTCTTGCCGCGCACCTCGCGCGACATCTGCGCCCAGCCCAAGGCCGACATGACGATGATGACGAAAGCCAGGAAGACGTTGGTGGGAGCGGTGACCGGGATCAGCGTCGTCAGCGCCAGATAGAGCGGCAGCTGCGGGAAGGCGAGCACCAGTTCGACGAAGCGCTGCATCCAGACATCGAACCTGCCGCCAAAATAGCCGGAGACCATGCCGACGGTGGTGCCGATGACGGTGATGATGAAGACGACCGTCAGCGCGATCATCAGCGAGACGCGCGAGCCATGGATGGCGCGCGACAGCACGTCACGGCCGAACTTGTCGGTGCCCAGGAAATGCACCGGCTGGCCGTCCAGCGAGCCGAACAGATGCCGGTCCGCCGGCAGCAGCCCGAACAGCTTGTAGGGCGCGCCATGCACGAAGAAACCAAGCAGCCTTGGATGGTCGTAGTCGGGACCGACGACGGGCTGGAAAGTGACCGGATCGAGGTCCGCCGAATCGGCCAGCGCATAGACCCTCGGCCGTGCGGTGAAACCGCCGTCTCCGTCATGGAAGCTTGGCACCTGCGGCGGAGCGAAGCCGACATCCGTGACCTTCGGGTCCATTGGCGCGATGAACTCGGCGAACACGGCCATCAACAGCAGCAGCACGACGAGCCAGAGCCCGGCCATGCCGGTCCAGGAGCGCTTCAGCCGGCGCCAGACAAGCGCGATATAGCTTTCGTTACCGCGCGCCGGTTTGGCGACGATGGGACCTTCGGCCGGCAGCGGTGGAGGTGATGGATCGCGCGCCAGCATCTCAGCGCTCCCCGAACTGGCGCACGCGCGGATCGAGCAGGACGAGCAGCATGTCGGCGATGATGTTGCCGACGATCAG
>NZ_RZTF01000035.1:25252-31071 GCF_004023175.1 Mesorhizobium sp. M7A.F.Ca.MR.362.00.0.0 | reverse complement strand
GTTGTACTCCTTGCCGAACTGGCGCAGGTGGAACTCCACCGATTCTTCCGCCGCCTTCTGGATGTTGGCGTCAAAGGTGGTGTGGGCGAGAAGCGAGTGCTGGCCAGGTTTGGCGATCTTCTTGACCTCGTCGAACGCCCAGTCGAGATAATAGTCAGGGCTTTTCTGTTCGCCGCGGTCGACGACATCGGCCGGATGCAGCCTGGCCTGCAGAACCTGGCCTTCGGTCATGAAACCGGCATCCACAAGGTTGGACAGCACCACATTGGCGCGCGCGCGCGCCGCCGGCAGGTTGATGTGCGGCGCATATTTGGTCGGCGCCTTGAACAGGCCGGCCAGCATCGCCGCCTCGGCCAGGTTCAGGTCCTTGACGCTCTTGCCGAAATAGAAGTCGGCGGCAGCCTCGATGCCGAACGTGCCGCCGCCCATATAGGCGCGGTCGAGATAGAGCTGCAGGATCTCCTTCTTCGACAGATTGGCCTCGAGCCACAGCGACAGGAAGGCTTCCTTGATCTTGCGCTCCAGCGTGCGCTCATTGGTGAGGAACAGGTTCTTGGCCAACTGCTGGGTGATGCTCGATCCGCCCTGGACGACGGAGTTCGCCCGCACATTCTCGAAGATCGCGCGCGACAGGCCGAGCACATCGATGCCGTAGTGATCGAAGAAGCGACGGTCCTCGGTGGCAAGCACCGCCTTGATGACGTGATCGGGCATCTCGTCGACCGGCACGGAATCGCGCTGGATGATGCCGCGCTGGCCGATCTCGTTGCCGTAGCGGTCAAGGAAGGTGACGGCGAAGTCGCCCTGGGCGCGCCAGTCGCCGGCCGTGTCCTGGAAAGCCGGAATGGCCAGCGCCAGCATCACCACGATGCCGACGGCGCCGAGCGTGAAACCTTCGCTCAACAGTTCGATGATGCCACGGCGCCAGCCGTTGACGCGGAAGCGCCGCGAGAAGATCGTCGCTGATTCCCAGAACTGGCGCGCCTTGAAGCCGATCTCATAGAGCGAGGAATCGATCCACGCATCGAGCGCCAGCAGCCGAGCGGCGATCGGACCTCTTCTTTTGCGCGGTTCGGGACTGGCCATTCGGAATCCGGCTAGCAATTGCACGACCTGAGAACCGCAAACCGGCAATTTCAGGGCGATGCATTCCGGGAGACTATTCCTCCATTTTTCCAGCACTCACAAGGGCGGCGAAGACACAGTATTGGGTTTGTTGCTGATGGGCCGGCCCAAGAATACAGCCGGCGCCAACAGCATGTGCCCGCGCCTCCAGCGGAGGCGTGAGCTTTTTCACTGCAGCACGGCGCGTCTCATGCGGCTCGCAAGCTTTCTTTTGGACGCAAATTCTGGTTCATGCGGAACAGGTTCAGCGGGTCGTAGCGCTGCTTGATTTCCAGAAGCCGTCGATGGTTGCCACCATAGGCCGCTTCGACCCGGTCGACCTCGTCCTCCGGCATGAAGTTCACGTAGGCGGTGCCGGCGGCATAAGGTTTGGCCGCCTCGTAGATTGAACGAGCCCAGTCGGTGCAAGCCTTGTCCATCGTCGGTTCGCGCCAGCGGGCGTGAACGTTCATGACGAAATGCGAACTGCGCTGTGGGAACGCCGTTGCGTCCGCCTTGACGCGACCTGCCGCGCCGCCGACATGGCCGATAAATATCTCGCACTCGGGTCCCGGCAGCTTGGCTATTGCCCCCCTGACGACCGCAGCCGCCTCCTCGGAAAACTCGGTGAAGTCATGGCTCTTCCAGTAGTTGCGGGCGCCGGGCGTGAGCAGTGGGTCGAATGCCTGCTGCCAGCCGGTGAACGGGCTGGGGCCCACGACATCGGCAATCGGCGTGCCGATGGCTCGAAGTTTCTGCGTCGCCTTTTCGCCCGTCTCAATATCGCCGCAATAGCACATGGCCAGAACCAGAACCTCCTTGCCATGCCATTCCGCGGGCAGGAAGGGCAGCGGCGGCGCCTGCCGCATGACTACCCAGCAGGTCAACTCGTCAGGAGCGGTTTCGAGCGCCTTGCGATACTCCCGCAGCACCTTTTCGGCATCGGCGAAGGGATGGACGACAAGCCCTGCCAGCACTTGCGGTCCAAACTCATGGAGATGGAACTCGAATGCCGTGACGACGCCGAAATTGCCGCCGCCGCCGCGCAGCGCCCAGAACAAGTCGGGATTTTCGGTCTGGCTGGCCCGGAGCAGTTTGCCGTCGGCGGTGACCACATCGGCGGAGGCAAGATTGTCGATGGTCAGGCCGAATTTGCGGGTGATCCAGCCGAAGCCGCCACCCAGCGTCAGGCCGGATATGCCGGTGGTCGAGTTGATTCCGGTCGGCACCACCAGCCCGAAGGCCTGCGTTTCCTTGTCGACATCGGCAAGCGTCGCGCCAGGCCCGACCCATGCCCGCCGCGCCGCGACATCGACCCGCACCGACTTCATCAACGACAGATCAATCATCAGGCCACCATCGCAGACCGCACTTCCGGCAATGTTGTGGCCGCCGCCGCGCACGGAGACGAGAAGCCTGTTCTCCCTGGCGAAATTCACGGCACTGATGACATCGGAAGCGCCGACGCAGCATGCGATCAGCCCGGGTCGTCGGTCGACCGTGGCATTCCAGACTGTTCGTGCTTCGTCATAAGTGGCATCGCCTTCGCTCAGTACGGTGCCGCGCAATTGTGCCGAAAATGCTTCCAGGGCCGCAGCGTCGATTGTCGTTTTGCCGCGTTCAAGCGTGGTGAGGCTCATGGAATTCATGGTTTCCTCCCGAGTTGCAGATGAGCTGTCCTCTCCCAAAAGACGTTCTTACTGTGCGCTTATATTAGCTATCGCGCAAGTTTCGCGTCGGCCAGCGTTGCGACTCGCAAGCGGGGCACATGGTGCCGCCAGCCGGCGATCTCAGCCGTTTTGCGCGCGCGACCTTGCAACCGGCCGCCAGGATGCCGATCATGCTGATGCGAATGTGAGCGAAGCAGCGTAGCGCTATCCCACTCCTCAGGCCGGTTCGCGCTTCAGCGCCTGCGCCATGCAGTGGATGCCGCCGCCGGTCTTCGAGATCTCGCTCATGTCGACGGCCGCGACCTCGAAGCCGCGCGCCTTGAGCTGGCCGATCAGCGCCTGGCTGGAGGTCGGCGCGATCACCCGGTCCTTGCCCAGCGACATGAAGTTGCAGCCCAGCGCCATCGTATCCTGGAACGGCACGTCGATGATCTCGTGGCCCTTGCCCTTCAACCAGTCGACAATGCCGGGTTCGGTGCAGGCCAGGCAGACAGCGGTCAGTTTTTCGGCGATCGGCACCACCATCAGGTCGATATGAACATAATACTCGTCGATGAAGGCGATGCGGGTTTCCCAACCTTCCTTGTCGAACCATGCCTGCACCTGGCGGGCGCCTTCTTCCTGCGTACGCGCGCCGCCGCAGCCGATCAGCACGACGCCGTCCTCGATGACGTTGAAGTCGCCGCCCTCGAACGTGCCTGCCGTGACCATGTCGTAGATCGGGATGCCGAGCTTTTCATAGGTGCGGATCGCGGCATAGTTCTCGCCGCGCCGCCACCAGTTGGCCATGGCGGTAATGAAGGCGCCGTAGGGCGTCATGACGCTGGAATCGCGGGAATAGACCTGCATCGGCAGCTCAGGCGTCGGCTCGTGCCTGCCAGTGGATGTTGACGCCGAAATGCTCGTAGGCGGCGACCAGGTCCTTGTGCTGCGCCTGGGCGATCTGGACGTTGCAGGGCGCCTCGCGCAGATGCTTTCGCGACAGCGAACTGGTCGACAGATGGCGCAGGAAATTGGGTGAGCCAAGCAGGACGTCGGTCAGCACGTCGGTCTCGTTGGCAAAACCCCAGGCGGTCAGCGGCTTGGTGCCGCCGGCGGGGTTGCGGCGCTGCAGCGAAAACGGCTCGGCGACAATGCGGTCATGAACGGTCATGGGATGCTCCTCGTGAAGTGGTTTGGGGTGTCTGATTGCTCGGTATCCACCAGTCTCGTCCGCGCGGGGTGGTGACATATTCTGGCCATCGAAACCCGATCGGCGGGTCGTAGTCGCAGAGCGGCGCAATCCAGTTCGAACCACCGATTCCGCCGCCGGTGCGGGCGACGAATTCATTCATCGCCGCATCGCGGGCGGTCTGGTCTTCCAGCAGGCGGAGCGCCGCCAGCGCGACCGTCTTGGACGCGCAGATGACCATCGGGTCGATCGTCGCCGAAATGCCGCCCAGCGCATTCATCACCCATGCCGGATAGGGATAGCCGGTCTCCGAACGCAGCGCCGGGCGGGCGACATAGAACCGTGCTGTCGGCGTATGCCAGCTCATGTCGGTGTAATCGTCGGAGGTCGAATTGACTTGCGAGGGCGGCAGATCGCGGCGCAGGATCGCTTCCGCCGCCTGCGGCTCGATCAAGCGCTCGAGTTCTTCGATGAACGGCTCGTCGCTCGCCATGCGCCCGGCATTGACCTGTATTTCGCGGGCAACTGCCTTGGCGTCCTCGTCCCAGCGCGGCGGCCCAGCCGTCGACAGCGCTTCATAGGCGATTTCGGCCATGGCATGGTTGGCAAGTCCCGGTCGTGACTTCGACACCCAATGCCGCTCATGGCGGCAGCCGCTCATGCTGGCAGCGGCCTCGGCATTGCGGTCGAGCACCGTGGTGACCTGCTCGGCCATGGCAAGCGTCGGCACGCGGATCATGTACTGGATCTCGGCCAGCCCGGCCGGCAAATTGTCGGCGGTTGCTTGCCCCGCCGTCAGAATCGCTTCGCTGATCGACCAGCCGCCCTGGTGCGGCAGTATGGAATCGCGCAGAGCCTTGGAGGCCATGTACATCATCATCAATGCGTCGTTGGCGCCGGGGGCGCGCGCCGCCGAATGTGCTTGCGGAATGGGTGCAGCACCCGCAGCCAGCGCCCAGCGCTCCGGTTGGTCGCAGATGAAGCGATAGATCATCGCGTAGGCCGCGCCGCAATGCGTGTCCCAGCGCGCCGTGTTGCAGAGCGGCAGCATGTAGAACGGATGAAAGGAGATCATGCCGGCAAGGCCGTCATAATAGCCCTTGGCGGCATGGATCGGCTTTGACCCGCGCACCTTTTCCGCCGGCTCGCCGGTGAAGCGCAGCGTGCCTGATATGCCGTGGCGCTGCATCGCCGCCTTGGTCGCCAGCAGCCCGCCGAGGCTCGAAATCCCGAGGCCGGAATGCGGGTCGGTGTGGCCGCCGGCCTGGTTGCCAAGTCCCCGGCGCGGACGCTCGACCGTAGCGGCATCCTGGCAATTGCCCGGCACCGCGTCGTATTCGGCGTACATGCCGATGGTCGGGCCGGGGCCGTTGGTCCAATGCGCGCAGAAGGCGGTCGGCATGCCGGCGGAGCCTTCTTCGACGGAAAAGCCTTCGAGTTTCAGCCGCTCGACATACCAGGCGGCTGATTGATACTCCCGCCACGCGGTCTCGCCGTAATCGAAGATGGTGCGTGTCCACGCGGACAACAACGGCTGGATGCCGTCGAGACAGGCAAGGGCGGTTGCTTGCGCCGAGGTGGCCACCGGTTTCTCCATGGCATGAGAAGAAAGCAGTGAAGCGGGTCGCTAAAAAGTGATATGTTTTCCCGGTTCGTGCAAATTCGGTTCACCTGAGGTTCCTTGCGTATACCATCGACACAAGCGCTGCGCGCGCTCGACAGCTTCGCCCGGCACGGCAGCGTCTGGCGCGCCGCCGACGAGTTGCACCTGACCCGCAGCGCTGTTAGCCATCAGCTTCGCCTGCTGGAGCGCGACCTCGGCTTCGACCTGCTCGAACGCATCGGCAAGGGCGTGGCGTTGACGCCGCGCGGCC
>NZ_RZTF01000035.1:21385-25243 GCF_004023175.1 Mesorhizobium sp. M7A.F.Ca.MR.362.00.0.0 | reverse complement strand
GCGCGGCCAGCGCTACGCCAGCGATGTGCGCAAAGCGCTCACCGTTCTGGGCGACGCGGTGACGCGCGATGCCGGCACCGGAGTCGGCGGCTCGTTCGCCGTCAGTTGCACGCCCGGCTTCGCCTCGCTGTTCTTGTGCACCCATATCGGCGAGTTCCGGCAGATGTATCCTGACGTGGCGCTGCGCATCCTGACGCCGCGCCGGCTCGACGATGTCAGCAATGCCGATGCCGATGCCTTCATTGCGTTTGGTGTCGGCAATTGGCCGAACCGGGCGGTCGAGCCGCTCTGTGAAATCTCGTTCACGCCGCTCTGCAGCCCGACACTGCTCAACAAGGTCGGTGGTTTTTCCCGGCCGTCGGACGTGCTGCGCGCCAACCTGCTGCATCTCGATGACACCGAGGATTGGGCGCGCTGGCTGGCGCTGTCCAAGGTGGAAAACCCCGACATTGAGGGCGGCATCTTCTTTTCGGACATGAACCTCGTCTTTTCGGCGGCGATTGCCGGCCAGGGCATCGCCATGGGCGACGAACTGACCAGCCGGCGGGCGCTGAGCGAGGGCCGGCTGGTCAGGCCGTTCGACATAGCGATCAAGTCGCCGCGTTCCTATTTCCTGGTCTCCGAACACGCCAAGGCTTCGCATCCGGTGCTGGAAGCGTTCGCAGGATGGCTGCGGTCGAAACTCCAGGAGAACCGCATTCTGCCGTATTGAGGGCAGGTGGCGACATCTCGCCATAGATGAATGGAATTTGCCGATCACGCGAAAACTATTCGGTTGCGGTGAGCCGGCACCCTGCCTACGATTTCGACAAGCGTTAGGGAAAGGGCAGTATGCAGCAACCCGGCCGTGCCGCAGAGATCAAGGCAATCGGGATCGGCAAGAGCTTCGGCTCATTCCGTGCGCTGGACAATCTGTCGCTCGATATCGGCCGTGGCGAGTTCCTGACCCTGCTCGGGCCGTCCGGTTCGGGCAAGACCACCTTCCTGATGATCCTTGCCGGCTTCGTGCAGCCGACCGAAGGCAAGCTGTTCAGCGACGGCGTCGACATCACCGACCGGCCGGCCGAGCAACGTGCCGCCGGCATGGTGTTCCAGGGCTACGCGCTGTTCCCGCATATGAGCGTCGAAGCCAACATCGCCTTCCCACTCAAGGTGCGCAAGAAATCGGCCGCCGACATCAAGCGCCGCGTCGGCGAGATGATCGAGCGCGTCGGCCTCAAGGGCCACGAGAAAAAACTGCCGGCGCAATTGTCAGGCGGTCAGCAGCAGCGTGTGGCGCTGGCCCGCGCGCTGGTGTTCGAACCGGGCGTGCTGTTGCTCGACGAACCGTTTTCCGCGCTCGACAAGGGCCTGCGCGGCCAGATGCAGGCCGAGATGAAGCGGCTGCACCAGGAGACCGGGACCACCTTCGTCTTCGTCACCCACGACCAGAGCGAGGCGCTGGCGCTGTCGTCACGCGTTGCCATCTTCAACCACGGCAAATTGCTGCAGGTTGGAGCGCCCGACGAGGTCTACGACCGGCCGGACAACCGCTTCGTCGCCGAGTTCCTCGGCGAGATCAACATGCTGCCGCTGAAGGGGGTCAAGCCTGCCGGCAATGGCTCGACCGGCCTGTGCGAGGACCGCGCGGTCAGCATGGGCTGCAAGGCCGAACTCGTGCGCGGCGATGCCATCCTGGCGATCCGGCCCGAATACATGTCGATATCGAGCGAGGCGGCAGATGGTGAGAATGGGATCGCCGCTACCGCCACCAACTCCACCTATCTCGGCGCGGCAACGCGGCTCGACCTGACGACGCGGCAAGGCGCCAAGGTCACGGTCTCGGTGCCCAACGAGGTGGCGGCCGCGGCGCTGAGCAAGGGCAACTCCGTCTGGCTCACCTGGCCGGCGGAAAAGGGTTTCCTCCTTCCGCATGGAGGACAATGACAAGCGGTGTCGCGAGACATCGCAGCACCGCTTTCGGGCACTATTAACAACAAAAAGGGGAACTGACATGACACATGATACCAAGAAACAAGCCATCGAGAGCCTGTCCGCCAGGGCAGGTCGCGGCGAGATCTCGCGCCGGCAGTTCACGCAGCTGGCGGCACTCGTGCTGGCCGGCACGCCGATGCTGCTGCGCTCGACAGGTGCCTTTGCGCAGGCCAAGGAACTTGTGCTGGTCAACTGGGGTGGCGATGCCATCACCGCCTACGATGCCGCCTATGGCCAGGCCTTCACCAAGGACACCGGCATCACCGTCAAGATGGACGGTTCGGGTCCGACCGAAGGTGCCATCGCCGCGCAATTCAAGAGCGGCGCGCCGACCTGGGATCTCGTCGATGTCGATCCGTTCTCGGCCATCACGCTCGGCGCCCAGGGGGCTCTCGAGCCGATCGATTACAACATCGTCGACAAGAAGAAGATGCGGCCCGGCTTTGGTTGGGAATACGCCGCCTCGACCTATTTCTTCTCCTATGTCATCGCCTATGATTCCGAGAAGTACGGCAAGGACGCGCCGACCGGCATGGCCGATTTCTTTGATGTGAAGAAATTCCCCGGCAAGCGCTCGCTCTACAAATGGGGCGTGTCGAGCTGGGAAGCGGCGCTGCTCGCCGACGGTATCGCGCCTGCGTCGCTCTACCCGCTCGACCTCAAGCGCGCCCATGACAAGATCGCCGCCTTCAAGGAAAACGTCGTTGCCTATTGGGGTGGCGGCGCCGAAAGCCAGAGTGTGCTGCTCAATGGCGAGGCCTCGATGGCGATCGTCTGGTCGACCCGCGCTTCACTGATCGAGCAGGATAGCGGCGGCAAGATCAAGTTCATCTGGGACCAGGGCCTGATCTCGCCCGGTGCGCTCGCCGTGCTCAAGGGCAATCCCGGCGGCAAGGACGCTGCGATGAAGTTCATCGCCAGTGCCCAGGACCCTGAAAAGCAGCTGGTCATGTTCGACAAGCTCGGCCAGGGCCCCGCCAACCCGGCGGCAGACGCGCTGATCCCGGCCGACAAGAAGCGCATCAACCCGGTCGATCCCGAGAACATGAAGAAGCAGATCGCGCTCGACATGGACTGGTACGCCAAGAACTACGGGCCGGCGCTCGACGAATACACCAAGATCATCTCGGCCTGATCAGGGCAGGGGTAATCGGGTCGAAATGAGATCCTATCTCTCCGACAGGATGGGCGCGGCGCTGTTGATGGCGCCGCTGCTCCTGTTTCTTGTCCTGGCCTATGCCTGGCCGTTCCTCGGCGTCGTCAAATGGAGCTTCACGCTGCCGACGCCCGGCCTCGGCCAGTATGAGGCGCTGCTTACCGACGATCTCGTGCAGTCGGTGTTCATCCGCACGCTGCGCATCGCGGCGGTCGTCACCGTGGTTTCGGTGGCCGCTGCCTACGCCATCACCGTCGTCTGGGTGCGTGGAACCCCGGCACAGCGCCTGGTCGCCGAGTTCTGCATTCTCGTTCCCTTCTGGATTTCCGTGCTGACCCGTGCTTTCGGCTGGGTGGCGCTGCTCTCCAATCGCGGCCTGATCAACAGCTGGCTGCAGGCGATCGGCTTCATTTCCGAACCGTTGGCGCTGGTGCGCAACGAATTCGGCGTCATCGTCGGCATGACGCATTTCCTCATTCCTTTCGCCGTCTTCCCGCTGGCATCGGCCATGCGCAGCCTCGACGACCGCGTGCTCCTGGCCGCGCGCGGGCTCGGCTCCAGCCGCATGCGCACCTTCTGGACAGTGTTCGTGCCGATGACTCGCTCCGGCATCATCGGCGCGGCGATGATCGTGTTCGTCTTCTCGCTCGGCTTCTTCGTCACGCCGGCGATCCTCGGTGGCGGCCGCAGCGTCATGATCGCCGAGCTGATCTATCTCAGGATCTTCC
>NZ_RZTF01000035.1:14404-21375 GCF_004023175.1 Mesorhizobium sp. M7A.F.Ca.MR.362.00.0.0 | reverse complement strand
GTGTTGGTGCTGTTCGTCGGCGCGCTGATGGCGCTTTTGTTCCGATATGTCAGACCGAAGCAGTTGATCTGATGCCGACCTACCGCCCCGGTCCCGTCTCGCTGATCATCGCCGCCTTCGTGGCGCTTTTCCTGCTGATGCCGCTGCTCGCGGTCATCCCGGTGTCGCTGACGCCGAGCCGCATGCTGGCAATGCCGTCGGGCGAACTGTCGCTGCGCCACTACCGGGCGCTGGTCGAGGACCCGCGCTGGCTCCAATCGATCCTGCTCTCGATCCGCATCGGTGTCGTCAGCAGTGCCTTTTCCACCGTGCTCGCGCTGTGCTTCAGCCTCGGCGTCTGGATGTTCCAGCCGCGCTTCACCGCGGCCCTGGTCGGTTTCGTGCTGCTGCCGATGGTGGTGCCGCCGGTGGTCTCGGCGATCACGCTCTACTTCCTGCTGACCTCGATGTCGGGCTTCAGCACGTTCTTCGGCTATGACACATGGCTCGGCGTCGCCATGGCGCATTCGGTGATGACGGTGCCCTTCGCCACCGTGCTGATGCTGGTCTCGCTCAGCCAGCTCGACCGGCGCATCGACCTTGCCGCGCGGGGCTTAGGGGCCACTGTGTGGGAGCGCGCCACCCGCATCATCATGCCCAACATCAAGTTCGGCATCATCACAGCGGCACTGCTCTCCTTCGTGCTGTCGTGGGAAGAAATCGGCGTCACCCTGTTCATCACCTCGGTCAACGCCATCACCCTGCCGAGGCTGATGTGGATGGGCCTGCGCGACAACATCGACCCGGCGATCGCCGCGCTCTCGGTGATCCTGATCATCATCACCGTGCTGGTGCTGGCGGTGCGCAGTTTCGTGGCCAGGCAGCGCGGAGCCTAGACAAACCGCACCGAGACGCGGCCAAACCGGCCGAGATCGCCGGTGACTTCGTCGCCTGCCTCGACGCTTATCGGCGTCACGCAGGTGCCTGTAATCACCACCTGTCCCGGTTGGAGCGCTATGCCCAGGCCCGACAGCTCGTTGACGAGCCAGGTGAGCGCGATGCGAGGATCGCCCAACACGGCCGCTCCCGATCCGTTGTGCTGCGACTTTCCGGAAACGAAAGCGACCACGGGGTGCTTTGCAAGGTCCACGCCGCGCCAGTCGTCTTCCGCCGCCTCGCCGATGACAAACAGATTGGCGCAGGCATTGTCCGCAATGAGCTGCGGCGCCCCGACGGCGCAGAAATCGTCATAGCGTGAGTCCGGAATTTCGATCGCCGGGTGCAAGGTCGCCACGGCTTTCATCACTTCGGCGATTTCATAGGGTGCCGGACGAGGCGGCAGTTCGCGGCCGAATCGGAAAGCGAACTCGATCTCGGCCACGCGCATCTTGCTCGTCGCCAGGGAAACGGTCCCGCCGACCTCCACCGTTTTTTCGGCCAGGAGACGTCCGGCCATCGGGCCGTCGACATTGATGTGCCTTTGTCCGGCCAGACTGGTCGCGGCAATCTTCCAGCCGAAAAGCGAGGCCGCCGAGCGATCCAGGACATGCGACTGGATGGCGTAACCTTCGAGCCGTGTTTGTGGGCGCAACGCCTCAGGTATGGCGCCGAGACGGGTGCCCTTGTCCCAGTGGCCTACCAACAACCGCGAGGCAGCCCTGGTCTTTTCTGCATCGAGCATCATCAGCTTCCGAAATTGCTTCGTGGATCGTCATGCGACCCTGTAGCGAGAATATGTAACCAGGAATCGAGAGTCCATGTTCGCGGCGCGGTGCCCGCGGACGATGGTGTTGGCAAAGTCGCCCTTTCGAGATCATCGGCATCCATCATTCCGATGACGAATCGCCATCGCCTCCGCGCGTCGAATGGCTATATCTGTCAGAACACGCAGAACGCGGACAGCTTCCGAAAAGCAATAATCGGCAGCGCAGGAACTGGAGGAAAAGACGATGACCGCGCCAGGCGATTTACAGCAGGCACTGTTTCTCAGGCTGAAAAGCGATGCATCGCTGTCGGCCTTGCTGGGCGGCGCCGGACTGCTCGAACGGCCAGCCGAGAATGCCGCTTTTCCGTACGTGACCTGCGGCCAGACCTCCGCTTTTGACTGGGATACGGGCACCGAGAACACCGACGATCAGTTGATTACGCTGCATGTCTGGTCGAAAGCCCATGGCGACGCCGAAACGCTTGCCATCATGGCCGCCATCCAGGCGCGCCTTGCCGACGCAGCACTGGTGATTGGCCCTCGCGGCCAGACACGACTGTCGCTGGAATTTGCCGAAGCCCGCCATGACGAGGATCTGCTCGTCCATCACGGGCTGCTGCGTTTTCGCGCGATAACGCAGGAAAATGCCTGATGCGCTTTCAATATGGTCAAAACCGAGTCTAGACTGGACTTTCGCGGGATTTCACCTGTTCGAGGCGGTGAAATTCCAGGTTGATTGTCTCGCGTTGCAGGGGTGTGGCGAGGATGTTTTCAGCGGCGTTCACCGTTCATTTCACGTTCAGCACCGATGCGTTACAACGCCGGTCATGAAAACGCTTCGCTCCCACTTCCGAATTGCGACACTGGCGCTTTGTGCTGCCGGGCTGTTCGCGTCGCGGGCGATGGCGATGCCGGTCATCGCGCCGCCCGACCTGGCCAGTCCGATCGTACTGGCGGCGTCCGATTGCTACGCCATCGGCCAGCAGGTGGCCGAGCAGAATGGCGGAACGCTGGCCAAGGCCTCGCAATCGACGCGCGGCGGTCAGCCTGTCTGTGTCATCGTGGTGCTCGTTCCAGGCAAGGACGGACAACGTCCGCGCCGTTCCGAGATCGTCGTTCCGCTGAACTGACCCAATCAACCTTAGGCTACGTTTCCCAGGCCGCCGGAATCGGCCTATATCTGCCCCAGTCTTCAATCTGACAAAGCTCTTCAATCTGACCAAGCCCTTCAATCTGACAAAGCTCTTCAACAGGTATCGAACTCCGCATGCGTGTACTCGTCGTCGAAGATGACAAGGATCTCAATCGGCAGATATCGGATGCGCTGGTCGATGCCGGCTATGTCGTCGACCGCGCCTTCGACGGCGAGGAAGGCCATTTCCTTGGCGACACAGAGCCCTATGACGCGGTCGTGCTCGATATCGGCCTGCCGCAGATGGACGGCATAAGTGTGGTCGAGCGCTGGCGGCGCGGCGGCCGCAAGATGCCGGTGCTGATCCTGACGGCGCGCGACCGCTGGAGCGACAAGGTCTCCGGCATCGATGCCGGCGCCGATGACTACGTCACCAAGCCGTTCCACATCGAGGAGGTGCTGGCGAGGTTACGAGCCCTGATCCGGCGAGCAGCCGGCCATGCCTCGTCCGAACTGACCTGCGGGCCGCTGCGTCTCGACACCAAGGCCTCCAAGGCCGATGTCGACGGCGTGCCGCTGAAACTGACGTCGCACGAATTCCGCCTGCTCGCCTATCTGATGCACCATATGGGCGAAGTGGTCTCGCGGACCGAACTGGTCGAGCATCTCTACGATCAGGATTTCGACCGCGATTCCAACACCATCGAGGTGTTTGTCGGGCGGCTGCGCAAGAAGATGGGCATCGACATGATCGAAACCGTGCGCGGCATGGGCTACCGCATGCGTGAGCCGGAGGCGTAACTCGGAACCGCTCAAACCAACCGCAAGGACGCCGCTTTCGCTGCGTTTGTGGCCGCGTTCGCTGACGTTCCGCGTTATCGCCTTTTCCACGGTCTGGGCGATCGTGACGCTCGTTGTCATCTTCACCTTGATCACCACCCTATACCGCCAGGCCAGCGAGCGCGGCTTCGACAGCCTGCTTTCGGCGCATCTGTTCAACCTGATCGGTTCGATCGGCATCTCCGACAGCGGGGCGCTGACTGGCGCGCCAGACCTCGGCGACCTTCGGTTCTCGGAGCCGAATTCGGGCTGGTACTGGTCGGTCGAGCCCGCTTCGGAGGGCGTGCATGGCGATCTCCACTCGTCGTCGATGACCACGACGATCCCATCACCGAGCGTTGCCGAGGTGCCGTTCAATGCCAGTTTTCAGCGCAGCTACGCAGCCGAAGGCATCGACGGCGAACAACTCGAAGTTTTCGAGAGCGAATTCGTTCTCGACGCCAAGAACCGGGCCGCGCGTTTCCGCGTCATGGGCAACCAGAGCGAACTCGAACAGGAAATCGCTACCTTCCAGCGCCGCCTGCTGACCTATCTCAGCCTGTTCGGCGTCGGCATGATCGCCATCAACGCGATCGCCATCCTGCTCGGCCTGCAGCCGCTGCGCCGGGTCAGGAACGCGCTCGCCATGGTGCGCGAGGGCACCGCGCAGAGGCTCGACGGCCGCTTCCCGGCCGAGATCGAACCGCTTGCCAATGAAACCAATGCGTTGATCGAAAACAACAGGCGCATCGTCGAGCGGTCGCGAACACAGGTCGGCAATCTCGCCCATTCGCTGAAGACGCCTCTGGCGGTACTGCTCAACGAGGGCCGCGCGCTCGGCGGCGCCAAGGGGCAGCTGATCGCCGAACAGGCCGCTTCCATGCAGAAGCAGGTCGAACACTATCTCCAGCGCGCCCGCGTCGCGGCACAGCGCGACAGCGTCGTCTATCGCACGCCGGTGACGCCGCTGGTGCAGCGCATGGTGCGGGTTCTGCAGAAGCTCAATCCGCAGACAAATCTGTCGCTGTCGCTGCCGGCGGCCGAAATCGTCTTCGCCGGCGAGCGCGAGGATCTTGAGGAATTGCTGGGCAATCTCCTTGAAAACGCGATGAAATGGGCAAAGAGCGCGGTGCAGGTTTCGGTCGTGCCCTTGACCGGCAAGGACGACCCGGCCGGCCTGTTCGAGATCAGCATAGAGGATGACGGTCCGGGCATTCCCGAGGACAAGGCGCGCGAGGCGCTGAAGCGAGGACGGCGTCTGGACGAGACAAAGCCCGGAACAGGTCTGGGGCTGGCCATTGTCGCAGACCTCGTCAACGAGTATGGAGGCGTTCTGGCGCTCGAACGGTCCGGTATGGGCGGATTGAAGGCGGTGGTGCGATTGCGGAGCCTTCAGTGATGTTCACCAGGGCCAATCGACATAGAGGGACGGGAGATGTTATTGGCGGCATGTCGATTGGTCTCGCAGCTGCCAACGGCCAAATTTCCGACAAATATCAATACTATGGCCACGCCAACTTCTCCGATGACGCGGCCCCCGGCGCATCCATGGCAGGCTCCCACTCAAGAAAATCGGTTGTTGGCATGAAGATTCGCGTCGCTCTCGTTTCCGCATTGCTGGCCGTTTCCGGCTGCACCACCTTGAGCGGCAAGGGTCCAGCCATAGCAGTGACACCGGCCTCGACACCTCCTTCCAGCGGCAAGGTGACCACGACGATCATTTCGGCGATGGGCGGCGGCCTCATCAGCGGGACGATCGGCAACGGCCTCAGCGAGACCGAGAAGCGTAGCGCGCTCGAGGCTGAATACAAGGCGCTGGAATATACGACCAGCGGCCAGAAGGTGACGTGGAAAGGCGCTCAGGCTTCGCGCTACGGCGAGGTGGTTCCGGCCCAGCCGTACCGCGTCGGTTCGCAGGACTGCCGCCAGTACACACAGACGGTGTTTTCCGGCGGCGCCGGGCTCACGGCGCGCGGAACCGCTTGCCGCAACGCCGATGGCAGCTGGACGCCGCTGACCTGACGACCGTCTGCCGATGATTGGCGGCTGGCGTCGTCAAAGCGTCGCAGCATGCATCTGTTGGCACGGCAGAGCTCTGCCGGTATTGGAAGAACCATGCTGTTCTGGGTCATAGCCGCCATTCTCACGCTGGGTGCAAGCCTGGCGGTGCTGCTGCCGCTGGCCGCCAGCGCCAAGGGCGCGTCGTCGAGCGGCGAACATGATCTCGAAGTCTATCGGGACCAATTGTCCGAGCTTGACCGCGACGCCACGCGTGGCTTGATCCAGCCGGCCGAAGCCGCCGAGGCCCGCGCCGAGATCGCTCGCCGCATCCTTCGCCTTGACAATGCGGGTACCGCCGGCGGCGCAAACCCTGGCCGAGCGTCGATCACGGCAAGGCTGGTGGCAACCGTAGCCGTGCTGGCGGTGCCGCTGGTCAGTTGGGGGCTCTATGTCCAGCTTGGCTCTCCTGACCTGCCGTCGCAACCGCTCAGCGAGCGGTTGGCCAAGAATCCCGCCGACAGTTCGGTCGACGAGCTGGTGGCGCGGGCCGAAGCCCATCTGGCCGCCAATCCCACTGACGGCAGGGGCTGGGACGTGCTCGCACCGGTCTATCTGCGCATGCAGCGCTTTTCCGACGCGGCGGGAGCCTATCGCAACGCCATTCGGCTCGATGGCGACAGCGCCGTTCGCCAGGCCGGTCTCGGCGAGGCGATCGCCAGCGCGGCAGGCGGCATTGTCTCGGCCGATGCCCAGGATGCTTTCGAGGCAGCCCTGAAGCTCGATCCGGCCAACGCGAAGGCGAGTTTCTACCTGGCCATGGCGTTGGCGCAGGAGGGGCGCGCCAAGGAAGCGACCACGGCATGGCAGGCGATGCTGGGCAGATTGCCGCCGGACTCGCCATGGCGCGGTGCCGTCGAGCAGGCGCTCGCCAAATCCGGCAGCTCCGACGTCGCTTCCGGCGCCACCAACGGTCCCGATGCCGGCGATTTCGACGCCGCATCCTCGATGTCGCCGCAGGATCGGGAGACCATGATCAACACGATGGTCGCCGGCCTCGACGACAAACTGCGGCAAAATCCGCGCGACCCGGAAGGATGGATGCGGCTCGTTCGTTCCTATGTCGTGCTCGGCAAGGCCGATCAGGCGCGTGAGGCGCTCGGTCGCGCCATCGCCGTCTTTGGAGCCGACAGTGACCAGGCGAAGAAATTCACCGCCTTTGCCGCCTCGCTTGGCCTGACGGCGACGGAGTAGAACAAGACATGACGCGCAAGCAGAAACGATTGTCGGTGATCGCGGGCGGGCTGGTCTTCCTGGGTGCCGCGACCGGGCTGACTT
>NZ_RZTF01000035.1:5369-14394 GCF_004023175.1 Mesorhizobium sp. M7A.F.Ca.MR.362.00.0.0 | reverse complement strand
GAAGGCCTCCTTTTTCTACATGCCGGCCGATCTCACCACCGCCAGTGTCCAGCCTGGCCAGCGCATCCGGTTGGGTGGATTGGTCGAAAAAGGCACGATCCAGCGCGGGCAGGGGGCCACGGTCGGCTTTTCGGTGACCGACACTCACAAATCGGTCAAGGTCACCTACACCGGCATCCTGCCCGACCTTTTCCGCGAAGAGCAGGGCGTCATCACCGAGGGTACTTTCGGCCCGGACGGGGTTTTTGTTGCCGATAGCGTGCTGGCCAAGCATGATGAGCGCTACATGCCCAAGGAGGTTGCGGACGGCCTCAAGGCCAAGGGCGTCTGGCAGGAGAACAAGAGTGAATAGCTCCGGCAGGAGAGCGACAATGGATCACGGGCATGGTTGAAACCGGACATTTCGCCCTCGTCCTGGCGTTTGCGCTTTCGCTGGTGCAGACGGTGGTGCCGCTGTTTGGCGCGCGCCTGAACAACCAGCGCCTCATGGCCGTCGGCGGTCCGGTCGCGGTGACCGGCTTTGCCTTGACGGCGCTGTCCTTCGCAGCGTTGGCGAGTGCCTATGCAAGCTCCGATTTCTCGGTGGCAAGCGTGTGGGAAAACTCGCATTCCTTGCAGCCGTTGATCTACAAGATCACCGGAACCTGGGGCAATCATGAAGGCTCGATGCTGCTTTGGGTGTTGATCCTGACCTTCTTCGGCGCGCTCGTCGCCGCTTTCGGCTCCAACCTGCCGGCGACGCTGCGCGCCAATGTGCTTGCGGTGCAAGGCGCCATCGGCGCCGCCTTCTTCCTGTTCATCCTGGCGACGTCCAATCCGTTCATCCGGCTCAATCCGGCGCCGATCGAAGGCCGCGATCTCAACCCGATCCTGCAGGATCTCGGCCTCGCCATACACCCGCCGTTCCTCTATCTCGGCTATGTCGGCTTCTCGATCTGTTTTTCCTTCTCGGTCGCCGCTCTCATCGAAGGCCGCATCGACGCGTCCTGGGCGCGCTGGGTGCGGCCGTGGACGCTGGTCGCCTGGATGTTCCTGACCGGCGGCATCGCCATGGGATCGTACTGGGCCTACTATGAACTTGGCTGGGGCGGTTTCTGGTTCTGGGATCCGGTCGAGAACGCCTCCTTCATGCCGTGGCTGGCGGGCACCGCGCTGCTGCATTCGGCCATCGTCATGGAAAAGCGCTCGGCGCTGAAGATCTGGACGCTGCTGCTCGCCATTCTGACCTTTTCGCTGTCGCTGCTCGGCACCTTCCTCGTGCGTTCAGGCGTGCTGACCTCGGTGCACGCCTTTGCCACCGATCCGACGCGCGGCGTGTTTATCCTGTGCATACTGACGCTGTTTATCGGCGGCTCGCTGGCGCTGTTTGCGCTGCGCGCTTCCCGG
This sequence comes from Mesorhizobium sp. M7A.F.Ca.MR.362.00.0.0, assembly GCF_004023175.1. Classification (NCBI taxonomy): domain Bacteria; kingdom Pseudomonadati; phylum Pseudomonadota; class Alphaproteobacteria; order Hyphomicrobiales; family Phyllobacteriaceae; genus Mesorhizobium; species Mesorhizobium sp. M7A.F.Ca.MR.362.00.0.0. The sequence continues at coordinate 13,008 of NZ_RZTF01000035.1, read as the reverse complement.
CTGACGACCGGCGGCCTGTTCCAGCCGATTTCCCGAGAAGGGGCGCTGGTCCTCAACAATCTGTTCCTGACGACGGCGACGGCTACCGTCCTCGTCGGCACACTCTATCCGCTCGCCGTCGAAGCCTTTTCAGCCGACAAGATCTCGGTCGGCGCGCCGTTCTTCAATCTCACCTTCGGACCGCTGATGGTACCGTTGCTGCTCGTGGTTCCGTTCGGGCCGTTGCTTGCCTGGAAGCGCGGCGATGTCTTCGCCGTCGCGCAGCGCCTGATGGTGGCCTTTGCAGCGGCGCTGCTGGCGACGCTGGTCACCGCTTTGTTCATCGACGGCGCCTCGGTGTTCGCAGCCCTGGGCGTTGGCCTTGCCGTCTGGCTGATCCTTGGCGCGCTCACCGATCTCGCCGTCAAATCGGGGGTCGGCAATGTCGCCGCCGGGATCATGGTCAGGCGCTTGCTCGGCCTGCCGCGCTCGGTCTTCGGCACTGCCTTCGCTCACCTTGGCCTCGGCCTGACCACGCTCGGCATCGTCGGCACACTTTGCTTCGGCACCGAGAAGATCCTGTCGATGCATGCCGGTGAGACCGTCGAACTGTCCGGCCATACGCTGCGTTTCGTCGGGCTTTATCCGGCCCAGGGACCGAATTACAGCGAGGATCTCGGCCGCTTCGAACTGATCGGCGTCAGCGGCAGCCCTGTTGGCGAAATCAGCTCCGCCAAACGGTTTTATCCGGTGCGGCAGATGACGACGACGGAATCGGGCATCAGGACGATTGGTTTCTCGCAGCTCTACATCTCGCTCGGCGACGAGGGCAATGACGGTTCTGTCGTCGTGCGTTTGTGGTGGAAGCCGCTGGTGACGTTGATCTGGGGCGGCGGCCTGATGATGATGGCGGGCGCGGCGATGTCACTGATGGACCGGCGCCTGCGCGTCGGCGCGCCGTCGCGGCGGCGCAAGCAGGCGAGCGCGGTGCCATCCGCGACCCTGCCATGAACGCGCGGCTTTCTCTGACCTCCATTGTCCTGCTGCTGGCGCTGTTCTTTGCCGGCACGGCCTTGGCGGTGAAGCCTGACGAGGTGCTGCCTGATCCGACGCTGGAGGCGCGGGCGCGGGCGCTGTCGGAAGGCTTGCGCTGCATGGTCTGCCAGAACCAGTCGATCGACGAATCCGATGCCGACCTTGCCCGCGACCTGCGCGTCCTTGTGCGTCAGCGCCTCGTCGCCGGCGACACAGACCAGCAGGTGATGGATTACGTCGTGTCGCGTTACGGCGAGTTCGTGCTGCTGAAGCCGCGTTTCGACCTCCGCAATGCGTTGCTGTGGGGCACGCCCGTCCTGCTGTTGCTGGTGGGAGGCGTTTTCATCGTGCTGACCGCGCGGTCGCGCCGCGTGCTGGCAACAAAATCCCTGTCCGCCGAAGAACAGGCATCGTTGGACGCCATATTGCGCCGCGACTGACGTCCGCCGTCACTCCCAAACATTACCAAAGTTTCATGTGTCGGAAATGGCGCTGTAATGTGTGCCGCTCTAATTCTCCTTTCCGAGGATGCCGACCAAGCAGCGTCCGTTGAAAGAGGATAAGAGATCCATGAATATTGCCCCCAATTCATATTCCGTCACCCGCAAGCGTCTCATGGCTGCCGTCGCATCTGTCGCCGTGGCCGGTGCGATCGGCGTTGGCGCGCTGACCAGCGGAACCAGCCCTGTTCTGGCCGATGCCGTACGCGTCGAGGCGCCGCAGGTGCCGGGCTTCGCCGATGTCGTCGAGCGCGTTTCTCCCGCCGTTGTCAGTGTCAAGGTCAAGGCCAAGATCAGCCCGGCCGCCGATGATGGCTCCGAGCCGTCCGACGACCAGGATGGCATGAACAACCTGCCCAACAATCCACAGCTGCGCCGCTTCTTCAAGGAATTCCGTGGCTTTGGTGACCAGGACGGCCAGGGTGGCGGCAACAGGCGCTTCAGCCACCGCGACCGCAACAACGACCAGCCGCGGCCGGTTGCCCAGGGCTCGGGCTTCTTCATCTCGGATGACGGCTATCTCGTCACCAACAATCACGTTGTTTCGGAAGGCTCGGCCTTCACCGTGGTGATGCATGACGGCAAGGAACTCGACGCCAAGCTGGTCGGCACCGACCCGCGCACCGATCTCGCCGTGCTCAAGGTCGACGGCGTCGGCAAGTTTACCTATGTCGACTTCGCCGATGACTCCAAGGTTCGCGTCGGCGACTGGGTGGTGGCCGTCGGCAATCCGTTCGGCCTTGGTGGAACCGTCACCGCCGGCATCGTCTCCGCCCGCGGCCGTGACATCGGCGCTGGCCCTTATGACGACTTCATCCAGATCGACGCATCGGTCAACCGCGGCAATTCTGGCGGTCCGACCTTCAACCTCAACGGCCAGGTCGTCGGCATCAACACCGCGATCTTCTCGCCATCCGGCGGCAGCGTCGGCATCGCCTTCGACATTCCCGCTTCGACCGCTAAGCAGGTCGTTCAGGACCTGATGAAGAGCGGTTCCGTGCAGCGCGGCTGGCTCGGTGTGGAAATCCAGCCGGTCACCTCCGACATCGCTGAGTCGCTTGGTCTGAAGTCCAACAACGGCGCACTGGTTTCCAGTGCCCAGGACGATGGTCCCGGCAAGAAGGCGGGCATCACGGCCGGTGACGTGATCACCCAGGTCGACGGCAAAGATGTCGCTTCGCCGAAGGAACTGGCCCGGCTGATCGGCGCCTATTCGCCTGGCAAGTCGGTCGACGTCACCGTGTGGCGCGACGGCAAGAGCCAGACGGTCAAGGTCGATCTCGGCAAACTGCCCTCGAGCGACAAGCAGGCCTCTGTCGACCAGCAGCAGCCCGCCGCCCCGGCCAAGCCCGACACGCTGGCTGATCTCGGCCTGACCGTTACCAAGTCTGAAAACGGCAAGGGACTGGTGGTGACCGATGTCGATCCCGACAGCGATGCCGCCGATCGCGGTATCCAGCCGGGCGACGTCATCACATCGGTCAATTCGACCGAAGTGAACGGCACCGACGACGTCACCAAGGCGATGACCGATGCAGTCAAATCCGGCCGCAAGGCAGTGCTGATGCAGATCACCCGCGACGACACCAATCGTTTCGTCGCGCTGCCCGTCGCCAAGGGTTGAGGTTGGCCCCGGAGCGATCTCTCGGCCTTTCCAAGTGGGTGAGGGCGTTCCGGCGGCAGGTTGGACTTTTCCAGTGCGGCAGTTTCAACACCCCCGAGCCGCCGTACGGGAAAGCATGGAGGAGCGCGCGTTAGTCAGTCATCGCGCCTTCCCCGGCGGCAGCGGGCTTCCCATCGTCCGCTGCCGCACACTTTCAAAAGCGCTTCCGCGATCCGACGCAAAATGACATCGGCAGCGAGCAGCTTTATCGCGTACGGCTTCGGGCAATCTTGATCGCGGTGCGCTTTGGCAAAGGCCACAATGCAGATGTCTGCCACTCAACCTTCCGGCGAAATCGCGTATAACAGCCCTATGAAGATTCTCGTCATAGAAGACGATCGCGAGGCTGCGGATTACTTGCAGAAAGCCTTTGCCGAGGCCGGTCACACCGCGCATGTCGCCGGTGACGGCGAAACCGGCTTTGCGCTCGCCGACGCCGGCGACTACGACGTGATGGTGATCGACCGGATGATGCCGCGTCGCGACGGCCTGTCGGTCATTGCCGGTCTCCGGTCCAGGGGCAACACAACGCCGGTGCTGATCCTGTCGGCGCTCGGCGAGGTCGATGATAGGGTCACGGGTCTACGCGCCGGCGGCGACGATTACCTGACAAAGCCCTATGCCTTCTCCGAACTTCTCGCCCGCGTCGAGGTTCTGAACCGTCGCGCCAGCGCCAAGGAAGCCGAAACCGTCTACCGCGTCGGCGATCTCGAACTCGACAGGCTGTCGCATTCGGTACGCCGTGCGTCACGCGAGATAACGCTGCAGCCGCGTGAATTCCGCTTGCTCGAATATCTGATGCGGCATGCCGGCCAAGTGGTGACGCGCACCATGCTGCTGGAAAATGTCTGGGACTATCATTTCGATCCGCAGACCAATGTCATCGACGTCCATGTCTCGCGGCTGCGCGGTAAGATCGAGAAGGGCTTCGACAAGCCCATCCTGCATACGGTTCGCGGCGCCGGCTATATGCTGAAGAGCGGCTAGCTGCGGCATGGCTCTTTCCGTGCCAGCCATCATGAAGACGACGGCAGCGCGGCTTTCGGCGCTTTACCTCCTGCTCTTCGCGCTCTGCGCGGTGGCGCTCGTCTTCTACATGACCTCGTTGTCGGCGCGCATGCTGACCGGGCAGACACAGGACACCATCAATGACGAGGTGCTCGGTCTGGCTCGCGCCTATCAACGCGGCGGTCTGCCGGTGTTGGTCCGTGTAGTCGAGGCCCGCTCGCGCCAGCCCGGCGCCAACCTCTATCTGATCGCCGACGCCAACGGACAGATCCTGACCGGCAATGTGCAGAGCCTGGAGCCGGGCGTTCTCGAAACCGAAGGCTGGACCAGCAGTCCGTTCTCTTATCAGCGTTTTGGCGAGGGAGAGCTCGAGCGCCTGCGCAACCTTCCCGCCGAGCAGGGTACCACCACCCAATCCGAGCAGAACGATGCGCAGGCGCAGGGCGAAAAGGGCCACAACGCCATTGCGCTGGTGCTGCGGCTGCCGAACCAGATGATCATGCTGGTCGGCCGCGACCTTGGCGAGCCGGAACGGTTTCGTGCGGTCATCCGCCGTGCGCTGATGCTGGCGCTCGGCATGATGGGGCTGGGCGGATTGCTGATCTGGTTTTTTGTCGGCCGCGCCGCGCTGAAGCGTATCGACAGCGTGTCGGAAGCCAGCCGCCGCATCATGGGCGGCGATCTGTCGGGCAGGCTGCCGGTGACGGGGGTTGGCGATGAGTTCGACCGGCTCTCCGAAAATCTCAATGCCATGCTGGCCAGGATCGCCGCGCTGAATGAAGGTCTGAAGCAGGTTTCCGACAACATCGCGCATGATCTGAAGACGCCGCTGACCCGGCTCCGCAACCGGGCCGAAGCGACGCTTTCGGGCAAGCAAAAGCCCACCGACTACCGGCGGGCACTGGAAGGCACCATTGCCGAGTCGGACCAGTTGATAAAAACCTTCAACGCCATCCTGATGATTTCCCGGCTGGAAGCTGGCTACTCCTCGGAGAACACCAACCGCGTCGATCTGGCGGAGGCCGTGCGCGATGTCGTCGAACTCTACGAGCCGGTGGCGGAAGAGGCAGGCGTGTCGCTGGAAGCAGACGCGCCCGAGGCGGTGTCCGTCAACGGCAACCGCGAACTGATCGGCCAGGCGCTGTCGAACATCGTCGACAACGCCATCAAATATTCCACCGGCGCCAATGCCCAGCCGGCGGTGCGCGTCACGCTCGAGCGAGCCGGTGCGGACGTTCGCCTGTCTGTTGCCGACAATGGACACGGCATTCCGGATGATGGCGACCGCGCGCGCGCCACGGAACGTTTCGTGCGGCTGGAGAAGAGCCGTTCGCAGCCGGGTTCCGGTCTTGGCCTCAGCCTCGCCAAGGCGGTCATGACGTTCCACAATGGCCGGCTTGAACTCTTGCCTGGCAATCCCGGATTATCCGTGGTCATGAGTTTCCCAGCACGGGAGGATCACTGATGAGCACGGCTGCGAGGGCGAAAGATTGGCTGCTGAAGCCGGCGACCAGCCTGGCTCCGCTGGACGAAGACCGTGCGCGGCTGGAACTGGCCGAGATCGCTTCCGCGGCGCGCGAAGAAGGACTGACGCGGCTGGCCAAGTTCCTGGCCGGCAAGGGCGAGGGCCAGGATTTCCTTGCTGCCGTCTTCGATCTGTCGCCGTTCCTGCGCGATACCGCACGTCGCCGGCCGCAAATCCTGGACGGGCTGTTCGAGCAGACGATCGAGGCTCGACTGAAGGTGATCGGCGCCGCCATCGATCAGGTGCATCTAGCCGAAGCAGTCTCGGAATCCGGCTTGATGATGGAGCTGCGCCAGTGGAAGGCGGAGGCGCATTTCCTCATCGCGCTGGCCGATCTTGCCGGCGAGGCCGAAACGGCGCTGACGGTCCGGCGGTTGAGCGACCTCGCAGACGTCTGCACCCGCGCCGCCGTCGACTTCCTGCTGCGCGACGCGCATGGCCAGGGCAAACTCAAACTGCCGGATGTCGGCAATCCGTCGAAACAGTCGGGCTGGATCCTGCTCGGCATGGGCAAGCTCGGCGCGCATGAGCTGAATTTTTCCTCCGACATCGATCTGGTGGTTTTCTTCGATCCGGAAGCGCCCGCCGTCGTCGATCCGCTCGACGCCACCGAGTTGTTTTCGAGGCTGACGCGCCGCCTGGTGCGCATCCTGCAGGACCGCACCGAACACGGTTATGTCTTCCGCACCGATCTGAGACTGCGCCCAGACCCCGGTTCGACACCGCTGGCGATCCCGGTCGAGGCGGCACTGCGCTACTATGAGGCACGCGGCCAGAACTGGGAGCGCGCCGCGATGATCAAGGCACGCCCGGTGGCAGGCGATCTGGCCGCGGGTGCGGCCTTCCTCAAGGAGTTGCAGCCCTATATCTGGCGCAAATACATGGATTATGCGGCGATTGCCGACGTCCATTCGATCAAGCGCCAGATCCACGCCCACAAGGGCCATGGCGAGATTGCGGTCAAGGGCCACAACGTCAAGCTTGGCCGCGGCGGCATTCGCGAGATCGAGTTCTTCGTCCAGACCCAGCAGCTCATCGCCGGCGGACGCTTCCCTGAACTGCGTGGCCGCGAAACCGTGCCGATGCTCGGCGAGCTTGCGACCCGCGGCTGGATCACCGCCGAGGCGCGCGATGCGCTTGCCCGCCAGTACTGGTTCCTGCGCCGCGTCGAACATGCCGTGCAGATGGTTGCCGACGAGCAGACGCACACGCTGCCGGAAGATGATGAAGGCTTGGAGCGTATCGCACGCATGCTCGGCTTTGCCGATGCTTCTGCCTTTTCTCAAGCGTTCCGTGCCTCGCTGCAGCAGGTCGAACGTCACTACGCGGCACTGTTCGAAACAGCACCCGAACTGTCGACCGGCATCGGCAACCTGGTCTTCACCGGCGATGTGGACGATCCCGATACGCTGCAGACCTTGCACGGGCTCGGTTTTCAGCGGCCAAGCGACATCTGCCGCGTCATCCGTGGCTGGCATTTCGGCCGCTATCGCCTCACCCAGTCGGCGGAGGCACGCGAGCGGCTGACGGAACTGACGCCGGCGCTGCTGCGCGCCTTCGGCCAGACGCGCCGGGCCGACGAAGCTCTGATGCGCTTCGACGAGTTTCTCGCCGGCTTGCCGGCTGGCATCCAGCTGTTCTCCCTGCTGCAGTCCAATCCTGCCCTGCTGAAGCTTCTGGCGACGATCATGGGGGCCGCCCCCCGGCTGGCGGCGATCATCACCCGCAGGCCGCATGTCTTCGATGGTTTGCTCGACCCAGCCTTGCTCACCGAACTACCGGACCGCGCCTATCTGTCGGCGCGGCTTTCCGCCTTCGTCGAGGGCGACCGGCTTTACGAGGATGTGCTCGACCGGCTGCGCATTTTTGCCTCCGAGCAGAAATTCCTGATCGGTGTCCGGCTGCTCGCCGGCTCGATCGATCCGGCGC
>NZ_RZTF01000035.1:2305-5359 GCF_004023175.1 Mesorhizobium sp. M7A.F.Ca.MR.362.00.0.0 | reverse complement strand
GGCCGCGCTTTTTCCGATCTGGCGGATCTCACCATCGAGGCTGCGTTGCAGGCGGTGACGGCCGAATTCGCGGCACGCCACGGCACGATTGCCGGCGGCGTGGTTGCGCTGCTCGGTATGGGCAAGCTCGGCAGCCGCGAGCTGACCGCCGGATCGGATGTCGACCTGATCCTGCTCTACGACCACGCGTCGGATGCCGAAGAGTCCGATGGCGACAAGCCGCTGGCACCTTCGCATTACTACACCCGCATGACGCAAAGGCTGATCGCGGCGGTGTCCGCGCCGACGGCGGAGGGGGTGCTCTACGAACTCGACCTGCGCCTGCGGCCGTCCGGCAACAAGGGACCGGTGGCCACCCATATCGATGCCTTCAAGAAATACCAGCGCCAGGAAGCCTGGACCTGGGAACACATGGCGCTGGTCCGCGCCCGCGCCATTGCTGGCGACGCCAGCCTGTGCGGCGAGGTTGAAGCGGAAGTAGCGGCTGTACTTGGCCAGCCGCGCGATGCTGCAAAGGTGATGGCCGAGGCTGCGGACATGCGGGCTATGATCCAGAAGGAAAAGCCGCCGCGCGATCTCTGGGACATCAAGCTTATTCCCGGAGGATTGATCGATCTGGAATTCATCGCCCAGGTGGCCGTCATTACCGGGCAGGTCGAGACCGGACGCCGCGCCACCGGCACCGCCGAGATCCTGTCGCGCCTCGAACCGGGCTTCGCCGATGCCGGGATCAGGCAGGAGCTTGGCGACGCCTACGCGCTCGATCTTGCACTGACCCAGATGACGCGGCTGTGCCTCACCGGAGCCTTTGAGCGCGACGACGTTCCGCCGGGGCTTTCGGATCTGCTTCTGGCGGTGACCGACTTGCCGGATTTCGGTGTGCTGGAAGCACACCTCAAGGAGACGTCGCAAAAGGTCAGGAAGGACTTCGACCTTTTGCTTCGTACGGGATGACCGTGAAGCGATCGTCCCCTGGAACCGAAGACGTTTCGTGCTCTTCCGGTCTCATGCAGCTACTCTGTTCGCCGAATCTGCTGGAGCGCCCGGCTCGCGTGAGACTGCAAAATCCGGTCGCGCAGATAGGCATAGAAACGCGGCGGCAGCATGCCATAGTCGAATCGGGACGGTTTGCTGCCCGCGATGGGCCTGAGATCGGGACCCGGCCAGAGGAAGTCATTGGTTTCGGTCACGACGATCCATGACGGCGTGTCATCGAGACCGAGATGGGCTTTGAGTGGCGCAGGTATTTCTACTGCATCGGCAGGATCAGCCGGTGGCGAGTGTGTGACCGGAACGACCGTTATAACTTCACGGCCTTCCACGACCCGGCGCGCGGCGACAATGGCGCATGGTCGGTTTTTGCGACCTTCTTCGGCACCCTTTTCGTGTTCTCTCACCCAGAGGTAAGAATAGGAAATCACCAGACCCGGGATAGGTTTGGGCAGGCTCACGGTGTCCAGTCTTTAAGCATCGCATCGAGCCCGGTATATTCGCTCGGTACGGCGCTTTCGGCGATGGCGTTCAGCGTCTCATCGTCCAGTTCTTCCGCGTTACGGGCGACTCGTCCCTTGACCAACACCTCGAACATCGCCGCCGACAGGAGTACCGTGTGGGTCCGGCCATTCTTTGTGATTGCGACCGGCGCACGCTGGGCAGCGTCCTGAAAACGCCCGACATTCTGCTGGAATTCTGTTGAAGTCACTCGCATGACAATGCCTCTCTTTTCTATCTAAAATAGATAAAATAGATAGTTTTGTCAAAGCATCTCACCTTGGGCCTGCGAGGTGGGATCAAGCTTGGAATGGTGATGAAATCTTCAGGCTGCGGCCTTGATCGCCGGCGCGGCCTTCTTCACCGGGATGCGCACCGACACGATCGTGCCGACTCCTTCGCTCGACCGGATCTTCAGCGCGCCGCCCTGGAGTTCGGCCAGCGAACGTGAGATGGCAAGACCAAGGCCGGACCCGGCATGGCTCTTGGAGAACTGGTTCTGCACCTGCTCGAAAGGCCGTCCGAGTTTGCCGAGCGCATCCTTGGGGATGCCGCAGCCATTGTCCTCGATCGTCAGCACCAGCGCGCCGGATGTGTTGCGGGCCCTGACCGATATGTGGCCGCCCTGGCCGGTGAACTTCACCGCATTGGACAAAAGGTTGATGACGATCTGCTTGATCGCACGGCGATCGGCGACCAGCGTCAGCGCATCGGCAATGCGCGTTTCCACGGTGATGGCCTTTTGCGCCGCCTGCAGCGAAACGACGCGTACGGTTTCGCTGATCAGCGGGCCGAGGTCGATCTCTTCCCGGTCCAGAGAGAACTGGCCGGCTTCGATCTTGGACATATCGAGAATGTCGTTGATGACGCCCAGGAGATATTTGCCGCTGCTGTTGATGTCGGTGGCATATTCCTCGTAGCGCTCCGATCCGAGCGGGCCGAACAGCCCCTGTTCCATCAGTTCGGAGAAGCCGATGATGGCGTTCAGCGGCGTGCGCAACTCATGCGACATGTTGGCCAGGAACTCGGATTTGGCCCGGTTCGCCGCTTCGGCGCGTTCGGTTTCCTTCATGTACTTGCGGTTGAGGTCGACCAGTTCGCGCGAACGCTCCTCTTCGGCCCGCCGCGCCAGGCTGAGATCATGGATCGTCGCCATCAACCGGCGCTCGCTGTCGACCAGCTTCTCCTGGTGCAGCTTGATCTGGGTGATGTCGGAGCCGACCGAGACGATGCCGCCGTCCCGGGTCTTCAGTTCGTTGACCTGCAGCCAGCGGCCATCGGCCAGCTGCCGCTCGAAAGTGGCGCCGCCCTGCAGGCCGCTGGTGTGGGCAAGCCGCCGTTCGGAAGCAAAGGCCAGCATGCGTTCTTCCAGCGCCGCGCGCGCGGTGCCCGGCATCACGTCGCGGTCCGAAAGTCCGTTGTCCTGCTGGTATTTGGAATTGCACATGATCAGGCGTTGCGCCGAATCCCACAGCACGAAGGATTCGTTGATGTTCTCGATCGCCGTTCTGAGGCGAAGGTCGGCCGCCTCGGAACGCAGCGCCAGATGGCGCTGTTCAGTGA
>NZ_RZTF01000035.1:0-2295 GCF_004023175.1 Mesorhizobium sp. M7A.F.Ca.MR.362.00.0.0 | reverse complement strand
CATGGCGCATGCGGAACACCTGGTCGATATGGTCGATCTCGCGTGCGACGATTCTGTTGGCGAGCTCGAACAGGTCGCCGTCCTCGGGATGGATGATCTGATCGACCTCGCCGAAGGACAGCATCGTGTCGCAGGGCTTGTAGCCGAGCATGTCGTACATCGAGCGCGACCAGTACATCTTGCCGCGCACCATGTCCCAGTCCCACAGGCCGCAGCGGCCGCGCACCAGCGCCATATCGATGCGCTGATGCGCTTCGATATAGATGCGGTCGGCCGCCTGCGCACGTGCCGCCTGGCCGAAATAGGCATAGAGGATGACGATCAGCACGCCGGCCGTCAGCACGAACAGGGTGACGTTCAGTGAAACGGTCTTGCGCCAGGCATCGAAAACCGCGTCCTGTGGCACCAGGGCCGCCGATGCGCCCTTTCCGCCATTGGCCAGGCTGACCGCCGCGTACCAATCCCGTCCGTCGATGTTGACGTCCATGACGCCGGCACGATCGCCGAACATGAACAAGGGCTGGCCGCCCTCGACGAGGCCGTCGAGCGAATGGCCCTGCCATGGCATTGAGCGCGGCGTCACCGCGACGATCTTGAAAGCGCTGTCGGTGATGACAAGCACATGGCTGCGGCCCATCGCGCCCTGACGGCTGGTGGTCTCCAGCAGATCCTGTATGGCGCCGGGCACCGTTTCCGAGGTGGTGGCGAGCGAACTGGCCAGCTGGCCCGCCGCCAGCGTCAGGATCGCCTTGGCATTGCGCTCGACATCGTCACGCTCGTTCATCAGTGACAGCACGCGCAGCGCCGCGATGACGATCAGGAAGGTGATGATGAGGACGGGTATTGATCGGCGCAGCAGCGGCTCGGCGGCAAGAAGCCGCCGATAGGCCGGTTCGGCGATGAGCCGCGTATTCCCGGCAAGACCGTCGCCGCGCGTCTCACGACGCGCAAAAGCCGTCCCTCCGGGCGCGCCCCACGCGTCCGCCTTCGCCATAAATGGCACTCCCCGAATTTGCCTATGCTGCTTGGTGATCCGGCAAACGCCGCACATCCGAATCGTCAGTAAAGAATCAAAGGTGATTCGCCTTGTCCAGTGGTCCGGCCAAAAAAGATTAAAAATCGACTAAAATAATCGCTTTTACCGACGCTATGCCAGGCGCCGGTAGCTAGGAAAGGCTCCTACGCCAGCGTGCGCTCGACAATATCCCGCAGATCCGCCGACAGGTTTTCGGCGCCGGCGATCGACAGCAGCGCTTCCCTGGCCTTGGCCTGCCGCAAAGGTTCGAGCGAACGCCACGATCTGAGCGCCGTTGCCAGCCTGGCCGCCACTTGCGGGTTGCGCTTTTCAACCTCGAGCACAGTCTGAGCAAAGAACCAGTAGCCTTCGCCGTCAGCACGATGGAAGCCGGTCTGGTTGGCGCTGGAGAAGGTGCCGATCAGCGAGCGAACCCGGTTCGGATTGCCCATCGAGAAGGCCGGATGGTTGGTCAGGGCCTTCACGGTGTCGACGGTTTGCGGCCCCGGAACGCTGGCCTGGATCTGGAACCATTTATCCATGACCAGCGGGTCGGACCCATAGGTCGTCTCGAAAGCCGCCAGCGCCTCGACCGCCTCGGGCGAACCGTGGTGACGATGCGCGAGCACGGCAAGTGCTGCCGCGCGGTCGGTCATGTTGGTCGCCGACTGGAAATGCCTGGCGGCGAGTGCTGCTCCACTCGGCTGTAGCGACAGATAATCCAGCAAGGTGTTGCGCAAGGCGCGTCGTCCGGCGCTCGCCGCGTCGGGGCTGAACGCTGCTTTGTCTGCAAGGCCGCGGTAAAGGCCCGAAAAAACGTCCCGGTTCGCAGTGCCGATCGCCAACGCCAGTGCCTCGCGAGCCGCATAGATAGCATCGGGGTCGATGTTCCGGCCGATGTCGCGGGCGATGTCGGCTTCGCCGGGCAATGCCAGCGCCAGTGCTCGATAGGCCGGCTCCAGCGTCTCGTCGCCGGAGATGCTGCCGGCGAGTTCGATCAGCCGCGGTGCAAAGGCCGGCTGCTTGCCGCCGAGGATCTCGCGGAAGGCGGTGATCAGTGCATCAGTCAGCAATGTATTGAAGGCCTGCCAGCGCGAGAAGGCGTCGCTGTCATGGCGGGCGAGAAAGAACTGGTCGTCGGCTTTCTGCTCGACGGACAATGTCACCGGCGCCGAAAAGCCGCGGTTGAGCGACACGGCCGGGCGCTCGGTGACGCCTGAAAACCGCACCATGTGGCGACGCTTGCGGATATGGATGACGCCGTCCTCGACGCTGGCCCC
>NZ_RZTF01000360.1:5617-6518 GCF_004023175.1 Mesorhizobium sp. M7A.F.Ca.MR.362.00.0.0 | reverse complement strand
GCGCCGAAGGAATAGAACAGCATCAGCGCCGCATTGATCAGCACGAACTCGCCCGTGTCGGCGCGATCGTTCGAATGCGCCGCCGACAGCGAATAGAGCGGCATGGCGAAACAGCCGAAGATGAAGATGAGGATGAAGTTGAGCGCCGGATTGCTGCCGGCGATGAACACCAGCGCCAGCGCCGAAAACATTGCGCAGCACGTCGTGATCAACAGGACGCGGCGCCGGTCCCAGCGGTCGGAGAGATAACCCAGCGGATACTGGATGATGGCGCCGCCGAAGATGCCGACGCTGACGAAGGTGACGACATCGGCGACCGACATGCCGATCTGCTCGGCATAGACCGGCGACAAGGTGCGAAAGGCGCTGTTGGTGACGCCGACGGCGATGCAGCCGAAGCAGCCCAGCGGCGAAATCCGCCAGACGCGCGCCAGGTCGAGCTTGACCTCTTCGGGTGGTGCCGGGTTTGAGCGGTCGCCGAGCGACACCGGCACCAGCGACAAGGTGATCATCATCGACATGATGGCGAAGATGGCGAAACCGCCGGCGCCGAAGACCGGGATCAGGAACTGGGCTGATGTCACCGAACCGATGTCGACCATCCGGTAGATCGCCAGCACGCGTGCGCGGTCGTGATTGCCGACGCCGGAATTCAGCCAGCTTTCGACGATGGTGAACAGCCCGGCGAAGCAGAAGCCGCCAGCAAGGCGCACCGCGCACCACATCACCGGATCGATGACCAGCACCAGGAGCAAGGTGCCGACCGAGGCGATTGCCGCCAGCGCCGAAAATGCCCTGATATGGCCGACCGCCTTCATGATGCGGGTGATGGCCAGGCAGCCGAGCAGGAAGCCGGCGAAGTAGAAGGTGCCCATCAGGCCGATGTCGGAAGCCGAAAACC
>NZ_RZTF01000360.1:0-5607 GCF_004023175.1 Mesorhizobium sp. M7A.F.Ca.MR.362.00.0.0 | reverse complement strand
GCCGCGCAGCGCGATCAGCGTGCTCTGCAGCCCATTGCCGCCGAGCAAGATGCCGGCGGCGAGAAGAAGCGGGATCATCGGGCGGATGGAGGACATGAAGAGGCGATCACGTGTCGGTGACCCCTTCTTGGACCATCGCCCTGGCCAACGCCAGCAGCAATTCCCCGCGCCAACAGGGATGATCGCTGTATTCGCCTGGATTCGTTCCCCCGTTTTGCTTGGTCAGCGCTCAGGGCTGCCTTCGACGTGACTGCCGATCGTCGGGCCACAGGCCAAGCCGCTCGGCTGCTCCCGTTGCGACGCCTATTCCTGCGAGGACTGCCATCAGCCCGACAATCAGGTTCGCGCTCACTTGTTCGCCCAGGAAGACAACACCGAAGATCGATGCCGTCACCGGATTCACCGCAACGGAGACGGCAACCAGTGTCGGCGGCGCGCGCTCGAGCGCGAATGCCCAAAGGAAGAAAATGAAGGCGCCGCAAATTATGGCCAGATAAGCGCTCGCGATCCACTGAGGTGCGCTGAGAGTGGCAAGTCGCGCGAAGCCTCCGCTCGAAACCACCAGGACCGATAGGCAGACCGCGCCCACGCCCATGCCAAACGCCACGAACGGGATTGGCGCGGTGCGGGATAGAAATGGTCTCGACCAGACGTTGTAGAGCGCCATGCAGAAAGCGGCCGCGACCATGAGAAGATCTCCGCGCCAGGCATCTGGGGGAGCAGTCGTCAGGCTCGTGCCGAGCGCTACGGCCACTCCTGCCATTGCGATCAGGACACCGACGATCTTGCGGATGGTCGGCGGCTCGATCTTCAGAACTGCCGCGGCAAGCATCGTGAGCAGAGGCAGTGTCGAAAGCGCAAGCGCACCTCGCGCGGCCGTCGTGTAGACAAGGGCTCCATTGAAGAGCACCGGAAACAGCCCGAAGAACAGAAGACCCAATGCACCGGTGCCGAGCCAGTCGCTCTTCGGCGGCCACCTGTCTCGCCGCCAGAGAGCGACGGCGGCCAAAACCAGAAAGCCGCCGCCGAACCGGACGGCACCGATAGCCAGAGGATCGAGCGTGCCCGCGAGATATCGCGTTGCGCCAACGGCGGTGCCCCCGAAAGCGCTGGAGAGAATCGCGGCGAGCACTCCTGTGACTTCCATGGTTCCCGACCTTGCTGGCTCGGAACCGGGGATATCGGGAAGGCGGGCCATAAGGAATCGAATAAGCTCAATGAGTTTGATAACATTCCACTATGAGTATCCCGAATCTCGATCCGGACCTTCTGCGGGCCTTTGTCGTCGTTGCCGAGCGACTCTCGTTCACGCGAGCCGCCGAGCAGCTCAATAGAACGCAGGCGGCCGTCAGCTTGCAGGTGAAACGTCTTGAGGAGCGCATCGAGACCATCTTGTTCCGGCGCTCGACAGCCCGCGTTGAACTCACCGCCGCCGGGGAGGGCTTTCTGATCGATGCCCGCCGCATACTTGCTCTCAATGAGCAGGCGATTGCGCGTGTTTCCGGTCAGCAGGTGGCCGGACAGGTTCGCATCGGGGTCATGGAAGATTATGGCACCAAGATCCTGCCGCGCCTCCTTGCCGGCATCGCCGAGCGATTTCCGTTGGTGCAGGTCGAAATGGAGATTGGTCTCACCGCCCGGCTCCTGAAACGGCTTGGGTCCTCGTTCGACGCCGTCATCGCCATGCACCCGGAAGGTACGACCGAGGGGGATCTGATATGCCGCGAAAGGGCGATTTGGGCAGCGGCGGCGACGCGAGCCGTCGAGGAACTCGATCCGCTGCCCGTCGCTCTGTCGAGCCCCGATTGCCTGTTTCGTTCCTGGGCAATTGAGGCGCTCAACAAGGCAGGCCGGCCATGGCGATTGGCCTATGTCAGCCCGAGCCTCTCAGCCACGGAGGCAATTGTTGAACAGGGCCTGGCGGTCACCGTGGTCAAAGGCAGCATGCTTGCGCCTGGCCTGCGCGGCGTCCATCCAGGCCGCCATGTGCCGCCGCTGCCCGGGGCGGAGATTCGTCTTCACCGGGCGGAGACCTCTTCCGCCAACGCTTTACTGGTCGTCGATCACCTTGCCCATCGCCTCCGGCTGTCGGCGCTTGGCTCATAGAGGTGATGCTTTGACGGGCCGAGCGGGCCGACGGCGGAGCCGGCCCTTCATTTTGAACCCGTCGCGCATGTTGAGGCCGAGTAGCGTGATGTTCGTCGCGCCGGCGGCCAATTCGAGCGCCTGCACGGCGTAGAAGCTGGTGTCGAACTCGCTGGCTCTCGCCTTGGATGCGAGGAAGAGTGCGGAGGGGATGAGAACCAGGAGACCATTGGCGGCTATCCATGGCATGCGCTTGATCTTCGCGCCGATCAGCCCGGCCTGCCGGCCCTTGGCCGCCGCAAAGCCCGAACCTCCCGCCGCCGCCAGCGCTGGAACGAGCAACAGAAAGCTCCACGGTATGGCCATCTTGACGGCGGCTATCGCCACCTGGGAGGCAAACATCTCACTGAGGACCGTCGACAGCCAGAGGCTTGCGATCGTCAGCATCGCGACCGTACCGGCGACTGGATGAATGACCTTGATCATGGCTTTCCCACCGTTCTTGCAACCCGTCTACGCCAGGCAGATGCCCGGCACCGCCACCTTTTGGAACAGATGCGGAGAGGCGACGGCCGAGGACGGATAGGCCGAGAGCTTCGCCCTGAACTCGGGATGCGAGAACGCGGCCCGGAAGTCAGCCATCGTTTCCCATACGGCATAATTGAAATAGGCCGGACTTTCGCCGATTGCGCGGTGAAGCTGGGTCGAGATGAAGCCGGGCTGCTGCTTCATGAAGACCGCATCATCCTGCCATGCATGGAGGAAGGTCTGCTCGTCGGCCTTGTCGAGCGTGAAGACGTTGACCAGCACGACGGAGGTAGCATCGATCGCGATCTGGCGGTCGATCGGGAAAGCGGGGTTCAGTGGGCGCATGAGCGACATGATAAGCTCCGTTAATTGGTGTTATGGTGCCAATCTGTTACCTTGATTACATATCTATTTGACAACATAATGTCAATAGCAATATAGGATGTCATATGCCTGATGCCAAGCGAACACCTGCCGGCAATGCCTTGACCGATCTCATTCTCGACCTGTTCAGGCTCAACAGCCGAATGCTCACATCGGGTGACAGGCTGGTCGCCGACCTCGGTTTGACGAGCGCCCGCTGGCAGGTTCTCGGCGCTGTCGTGACCGCCGAACGCCCTCAGCCGGTCGCGTGGCTGGCGCGCGATCTGGGAGCCAGCCGCCAGAATGTCCAACGGATCGTCAACGACCTGCATAGGGAAGGGCTCGTCGCCTTCGAGGCCAACCCGCATCATCAGCGTGCGCAGCTTGTCGTTTTGACTGACAAGGGAAGACAGACTTTCGATGCCGCGATGCATTTGCAGGCGCCCTGGATCGAAAACCTCGCGGATGGCCTGCTGGTCGAGGACATCAACACCACGCACAGGGTCATGACGGCGCTGCGGAAAAAACTGGAAGGCAACGATGAAGCTGAAGAGCAAGCCTGACGGTTGTGGCCCTGTGGCGGTTTCCTTCACAGGCTGAGCGCCGCGCTGATCCTCGCGCTGCCTCGCTGCGGCTACCGGGCGGCGAACACCATGGACACGGAAGTCCGCTTGCCTTGACAAATCCGGCCTCCCATGCGCTTTTCGCGCAAATTTTCAGGGCCGGGCCGCGATGCCTTGGCCGGCAACTAGAGCACCCCGGACTTTACCAATGACAATGCACCGTTACCGCAGCCATACCTGTGCCCAGTTGAGGAAGAGCGACGTCGGCTCGACCGTTCGCCTGTCGGGCTGGGTGCATCGCGTGCGCGATCATGGCGGCCTGCTCTTCATCGACCTGCGCGACAATTATGGCCTGACCCAGATCGTCGCCGATCCGGATTCGCCTGCCTTCAAGGTCGCCGAGACCGTGCGCGGCGAGTGGGTCATTCGGGTCGACGGCGAGGTCAAGGCGCGCTTGCCCGAGACCACCAACGCCAATTTGCCGACCGGCGAGATCGAGATCTTCGCCCGCGAGATCGAGGTGCTGTCGGCGGCCAAGGAATTGCCGCTGCCGGTGTTCGGCGAGCCGGATTATCCCGAGGATATCCGCCTGAAATACCGCTTCCTCGATCTGCGCCGCGAGACGCTGCACAAGAACATCATCGCGCGGACAAAAATCATCGCGGAAATGCGCAAGCGCATGGGCGAGGTCGGCTTCACCGAATTCTCGACGCCGATCCTCACCGCCTCGTCGCCGGAAGGCGCGCGCGACTTCCTGGTGCCGTCGCGCATCCATCCCGGCACCTTCTACGCGCTGCCGCAGGCGCCGCAGCAGTACAAGCAGCTGATCATGGTGTCGGGCTTCGATCGCTACTTCCAGATCGCCCCCTGCTTCCGCGACGAGGACCCGCGCGCCGATCGTCTGCCCGGCGAATTTTACCAGCTCGACCTTGAAATGAGCTTCGTCGAGCAGGACGACGTGCTGTCGACCATGGAACCTGTCATGCGCGGGGTGTTCGAGACCTTCGCCAACGGCAAGCCGGTGACGCAGAATTTCCAGCGCATCCCCTATGATGTGGCCATGCGCAAATACGGTTCCGACAAGCCGGACCTGCGCAACCCGATCGAAATGCAGGCCGTTTCCGATCATTTTCGCGATTCCGGCTTCAAGGTGTTCGCCAACATCCTGGCCAACGACCCGAAGGCCGAAGTGTGGGGCATTCCCGCCAAGACCGGCGGCAGCCGCGCCTTCTGCGACCGCATGAATTCCTGGGCGCAGGGGGAGGGCCAGCCGGGTCTGGGCTATATCTTCTGGCGCAAGGAGGGCGACAAGATCGAGGGCGCCGGTCCGCTCGCCAAGAACATCGGCGAGGAGCGCACCGAGGCGATCCGCCTTCAACTCGGCCTTGCCGATGGCGACGCCGCCTTTTTCGTTGCCGGCGACCCGAAGAAGTTCGTCTCCTTCGCGGGGGCTGCGCGCACCCGTGCCGGCGAGGAGCTGAACCTTGTCGACCGCGAGCGTTTCGAACTGTGCTGGATCGTCGACTTCCCGTTCTTCGAGTGGAACGAGGAAGAGAAGAAGATCGACTTCGCCCACAACCCGTTCTCGATGCCGCAAGGTGGCATCGATGCGCTGAATGGCGAGGACCTGCTCGGCATCAAGGCGTTCCAGTACGACATGGTCTGCAACGGGTTCGAGATCGCCTCAGGCGGTATCCGCAACCATCTGCCCGAAACCATGGTCAAGGCGTTCGAGACGGTCGGGCTGGATCGCGCCACGGTCGAGGAGCGCTTCGGCGGCCTCTACCGCGCCTTCCAGTATGGCGCACCGCCGCATGGCGGCATGGCCGCCGGTGTCGACCGCGTCGTCATGCTGCTGCTCGGCGCCAAGAACCTGCGTGAGATCACCATGTTCCCGATGAACCAGCAGGCCTACGATCTGTTGATGAACGCACCGTCGGAAGCGAGCCCGCAGCAGCTTCGCGACCTGGCGCTGCGCGTTGCCGTGCCCAAGAAGGACTGACGGCGGCGTTGCAACTGCCCTTTCTCCCCGTCTCTATACGGGGAGAAATGTCCGGCAGGACAATGA
>NZ_RZTF01000359.1:0-6555 GCF_004023175.1 Mesorhizobium sp. M7A.F.Ca.MR.362.00.0.0 | reverse complement strand
CTCCAACACCGGCACCTGGTGCGTGCCGCCGGGCGACAACAGGCATGCCGTCGTCGAGCGGCGCTGGCAGCGCACCGGCGAACTCGCCGACCCGCGCTGGATGCTGCGCTGCGTCGTTACCGCCTACCGCAATCTGCTCAGGCTGTCCGAATGGGGCTATCCCTTTCCGAGCGAGGATGACGGCCGGCTCTACATCGCCAATCTGCGCGGGCCGGACTACATGCGCTTCATGCGCCGCCGGGTGCTGTTGGCCGGCGTCACCGTGCTCGACCATCACCCGGCGCTCGAACTTCTGTCCGACGGCGATGCCATCGTTGGCGCCGCCGGTGTCGCCCGGCAGATCGGCCAGGACTGGCGCGTCGACGCCAACGCGGTGGTGCTGGCGACGGGCGGCTGCGCTTTCCGCGAGCGCATCCTCGGCGCGACCGGGCTGACCGGCGACGGCTATCTGATGGCGGCGGAAGCCGGCGCCAGCCTGTCGGGCATGGAGTTCACCGGCAAGTACACGCTGGCGCCCTATGGCTCCTCATTGAACAAGGGCCTGCCGTTCCGCTGGGCATCGTTCCATCGCGAGGATGGTTCGCCGATCCTCGGGCCGACCGGCGAGCCGTTGCGCAACGGCATCGGCGACCGCGAGGAGGAAGTGGCGCGTGCGCTGATCGACGGCCCGGTCTATGCGCGGCTCGATCAAGCCGAGCCGGCGCTGCAAGGCTGGCTGCGCCAGGGCCAGCCGAACTGCTTCGTGCCCTATGACCGCGCCGGCATCGATCCGTTCAGCGAACTGTTCCGTATCACCTTGCGCGCCGAAGGCACGGTGCGCGGCACCGGCGGCATCGACATCGTCTCCGACGATTGCGCCACCGGCGTGCCCGGCCTCTATGTTGCCGGCGATGCCGCCAGCCGCGAGATGATGACCGGTGCGCTATCAGGCGGCGGCGCCGTCAATTCATCCTGGGCGCTGGCCAGCGGCTGGTGGGCCGGCAAAGGTGCCTCGACCCATGCCAAGCGCCGGACCGGCAAGGCGTTCCGCAACGCGGTGCAATCGCTCGGCCAGGCCGGCTTGCGTCCTGCATCATCGGCGAGGGCCGACATCTCGGCGGGCGAAGTTATTGAGGCGGTGCGTAGCGAAGTCACGCCGCTCGACAAGAATTTCTTCCGCACTGGCGAGGCCCTGGAGAAAAGCGGCGAGCGGCTGGAGAGTGTCTGGCGCGACGTGCGCAGCCATCTGCAAGGCGAGGGGCTGGACCGGGTCCGTACCCGAGAGGCAGCTTCGATCGCCGCTGCTGGGCGTTGGTCCGTGGCCGCCGCGCTGCACCGCACCGAGAGCCGCGGCATGCACCGCCGCACCGATCTGCCGGGCAAGAGCCCGGCCTTCGCGCACCGGCTGGTCATCACCGGTGTGGATGCGTTCCGCATCGCAGGTGCGCCTGAGCGGCTGGCGGAGCTGGCGTCATGATCGAGATCGTCTCGGCCACGCGCTGCGTCGAATGCGACATCTGCGTCAAGGTGTGCCCGGCCAACGTCTTCGACGCGACCGACAATGGCGTGCCGGTGATCGCTCGCCAGGAGGACTGCCAGACCTGCTTTCTTTGCGAGATCTATTGCCCGACCGACGCGCTTTATGTGGCCGAGTTCGCCGAAGGGCCGACCGGCATCACGGAAGCTCAGGCCGACGCCCGCCAGATGTTCGGCTCCTATGCCCGCGCGCTTGGCTGGAAGCGCGGCAAGGCGGGCGGCTCGGAATTCGACCCGACGCACCGCATCCGCGTGGCGCAGTGAACCGATCGGAGACAGATATGGATCGCCCGAACATGGACCGGATCGTCGTCAGCGACATCAGCAAGACCTTCCAGCTCAAGCCGGGGCAGTTCGTCACCGTGGATGGCGAGGCGACCGACCGCGTCACCGTGCTCGACGGCGTCGATCTTTCCATCCGCAAGGGCGAGTTCATCACGCTGGTCGGCCCGAGCGGCTCGGGCAAGTCGGTGCTGCTCGATATCATTGGCGGGCTGACGCAGGCGACCGGCGGCAACGTCCAGCTCGACGGCAGGCGCATCACCAGGCCCGATCCAAAGACCGGCTATGTCTTCCAGCAATATGCGCTGTTTCCCTGGCGCACGGCGCTCGCCAACATCGAATATGCGCTGGAAGTGCGCGGCGTGGCCAAGGCCGAGCGTACCGCCACAGCCCGCCATCTGTTGGCGCTGTTCGGCCTTGCCGGTTTCGAGGACCGTTTTCCCAACCAGCTGTCCGGCGGCATGCAGCAGCGTGTGGCGATCGCGCGTGCGCTGGCCAGCAACCCGGAAGTGCTGCTGATGGACGAGCCGTTCGCGGCGCTCGACCAGCAGACGCGCGAGCTTCTGCAAGGCGAGCTGCTGCGGATCTGGGGCAAGATCAACACCACGGTGATTTTTGTCACCCACTCGATCGACGAGGCGATCTTCCTCGCCGACCGCGTCGTGGTGATGACGGCACGGCCGGGCGCGGTGAAAGAGATCATCGACATCGACCTGCCACGACCGCGCGACGGCGACATCCGCGCCAGCGCCGAATTCAATCTATATCGCGCCCGCGTCTGGGACGTGCTGCGCGACGAGGTCAACAAGGCGCAGAAGGACTGGACCCTGTCGCCAGCCTTCAGTCGCTGAGGAGCTGGACCAATGGCCTATCTGACCGAGAAGTTTGGCTCCGCGGGAGCGCTCCACCTGTTTGCCGGCGCTGGCGAAACGGTAGCCGCCGCCAGGGTCCCGGCCATCAAGGCCAGCGCCAAGATCCGGAGCAAGAAAGCAAGCCACGGCACGTTCCTCTATGGCGTGCCGCTGCTCGGCCTGTTCTTCCTGCTGTGGGAGATCGCGCCCCGACTCGGCTGGCTGAACCGCATC
Source organism: Mesorhizobium sp. M7A.F.Ca.MR.362.00.0.0 (assembly GCF_004023175.1). Taxonomy (NCBI): domain Bacteria; kingdom Pseudomonadati; phylum Pseudomonadota; class Alphaproteobacteria; order Hyphomicrobiales; family Phyllobacteriaceae; genus Mesorhizobium; species Mesorhizobium sp. M7A.F.Ca.MR.362.00.0.0. Next base: position 3,673 of record NZ_RZTF01000359.1, on the reverse strand, counting down.
TTCTTTCCGCCGCTGAGCGAGGTGCTGGTCGCCTGGTGGGCGCTGCTCGCTTCGGGCGTGCTGATCGAGCATATCGGCATCAGCCTGCAGCGCGCCGCGATCGGCTTCGCACTCGGCGTGGTGGTGGCCATCCCCCTCGGTCTGTTGATGGGGCGCTATTCGTTGTTCGAGAAGGTTTCCGACCTCCTGGTGCAGACGCTGCGAAACACATCGCAATTCGCACTGCTGCCGGTGTTCATCCTGTTGCTCGGCATCGGTGAGGAATCGAAGGTCGCGATCACCTTCTACTCCTCGGTTTTCTTTCTCCTCGTCAACACGATCAGCGGCGTCAAGTCGGTGGATCCGCTGCTGATCAAGGCGGCGCGCTCGATGGGTACGTCCGACTTCGATCTGTTCCGCAAAGTCATCCTGCCGGCCAGCATTCCCTCGATCGTCGCCGGCGCCCGGCTGGCGGTGAAATCCTCGCTGTTCGCGGTCATCGGCGCCGAGATGCTGGCGGCTAAATCCGGCCTCGGTTTCCTCATCCAGAACTCGCAGCTGATGATGGAAACGGCCGACATGTATGCCGGCATCCTGACGCTGACCGTCATCGGCCTGACCGTCAACTACCTGCTCGTCTGGTTCGAGCGCTGGGCAACAGCCTGGAAAGGCCAGTCCGAGACCTCGCTCATTTAAGCGGTCCATTCATTCCAACCAGGAAGGATTTTTCCCATGCCCAACATTCCATTCGACGCACTTCGCCGGCTGCTGCTGAAGGGCGCTATTGCTGTCGTCATCGGCCTTGGCGGCATGCCTGCCTTCGCGCAGGACAAGCCTGAAATTATCCGCATCGGCAGTACCGCGCCGGGGCATCTCAAATTCATCCTCGCCCAGAAGGACGGCTGGTGGGAGAAGGAATTCGCCAAGGACGGCATCAAGGTCGAACTGGTGACTTTCAATGGTGGTTCGGAGGCGACGACCGCGCTGGCCACCGGTGCGATCGAATTCACCTATACCGGCAACAACCCGGCGCTGCGGGTTGCTGCGTCCGGCGCCGACGTCAAGCTCAAGCTGATCGGCCTGTCGAGCTATGTGAAGGCCGGCGGTTCCTACATCGTCGTCAAGACCGGCTCGCCGCTGAAGACGCTGCAGGATCTCAGGGGCAAGAAGGTCGCCTATCTCACCGGCACGGTGCGGCATTCGAACTTCAGCAAGGCGCTGAACAGCGTCGGCCTGACCACCAATGACGTCGAAGGTCTGAACCTGCCGTTCGAGGCATCCGGCCCGGCGTTGCTGCGCGGCGATATCGACGCCATTGTCGAGACCGATTCGACGGCGGCCAAGCTGGTCGACACCGGCGAGGCGCGCGTCCTGTTCGACACCAGCACTCATCCGGAATGGAACGTGCCCAACGTCATCTCGGTCAACGGCGCCTTCGCGGCGAAATATCCCGATCTGGTCAAGCGGCTGCTGAAGGTCGATATCGAGATTTCGCGTTGGGCCGATGCCCATCCGGACCAGACGATCAAGACCTTTGTCGAGGCCACCAAGTCGTCGGAAAAATCCGTCCGCAAGACCTATGCCGACGGGGTGTTCCATCAGGATCCGAAACTCACGGACGGCGCGATCGCCGCCTTGCAAGGCGAGGAGAAATTCATGGCCAGCGCCGGGCTCCTGAAGGGCTCGATCGACTATGGCAAATGGGTCGACAGGAGCTTTGTCGATGGCGCCGCGGCTGAAGTCGCTGCCGTCCAATAGACTAGAAGCATCGAGCGGGGCGGGCGCTTTGCCGCGCCGCCCCGTTCGTCTGGTTCGTCAAATCTCAGGGATGTTCTCCTTGAAGATCACCTGCAGCCTTGGCTGGTGCAATTCATAGGGCAATCCCCGGACCGCATGGATCAGGGTGTTGAGCGCTTCGCGGGCCTCGACGCGCGGGTTCTGGTCGATGACCGCGTCGAGCGTGCCGTCGAGCAGAAGGTCCTTGGTGCCGTCCGTCACTTCGTGGCCGAGGAAGACCATGGATTGGGCGCGGCCGCGCTCCTTGAGCGCGCGGGCGATGCCGGTGTTGCCGGCGCCGACATTGTAGATCGCGGCAAGGTCGGGGTGCCGCTCCAGCAGGGCCGATGCCTCCGAATAGGCCTTCTCGCGGTCGTCGAGCATTTCGCGCATCTCGACGATCTGCAGATTGGGTGATTCCTCGGTCAATACGTGGCGGAACCCCATCTCGCGTTCTTCGTGGCCGCGATAGGACAGCGAGCCGGCGAACAGTGCCACCTTGCCCGGACGCCCCGATCCCATGAAGCGGTTGAGCAGATAGCCGGCCAGCCGCCCGGCGGCACGGTTATCGATGCCGATATAGGCGACCCTGGGCACATGCAGGATGTCGGAAGCGATGGTCACCACCTTGATGTCGTTGGCCGACAGGGAGCGGATCGCTTCGCGCACCGTCGGATGGTCGAGTGCGATGACGCCGACGCCTTGCGTCTGTCCGCGCAGATCCTGCAGCAGGCGAGCGAGCCGGTCAGGATTGAAGCCCTCTATGGTGGCGATATGGACGTCGAGGTCGGGCCGCGCCAGAGCCTGTGCCTCAATGTGGCGGTGCAGCATCTTGATGAAGGAATTGGTGCCGGCCGGCAGAGCGAAGTCGAGCCGGATGACCTTGCCGGGCGAGGGCCGTGGCGGCGCGCCGTTCGGGCCTTCGGCGATGTAGCCGAGGCGCTGCGCCATTTCGAGCACGATTTCCCGTGTGCGAGCCCGTACGCCGGGTCGGTTGTTGAGCACGCGGTCTACGGTGGCGGCCGAGACGCCGGCCTCCCGGGCTATGTCAGTCAGGGTGGAACGCACCGTCTTTCATCTCCTGCATGCGTCAGATCGGTTGGTGGCGGCTTCCCCGCCATCGGCGATTCTGATGGGAAATGATGTATCCGCCCTTGGCCGATGTGCAAGCCGCCGGGCTAAATCAAATGGTCCGGCAGGGCGATGAAGCGCCGGGCAGGGTCGGGTGCCCTCAAATTGAGGCATCCGGCATGACGCGTGGATCCCGTTTTTGTGCATTTCCTCGCCCTGTTGCAATGTTGTGAGGTATTTTGATTATTTATGATGTTGACAGCCTTGCCATGCTGCCGTCAATATCCCTCATAAGGGTCGTGGAGGAAACGTGGCCCTGAGGGAGGAGTTTCAATGTCTGACTTGATCCGCATCTCGCGGCGCCGGCTGCTGGCATCCGGAGGAAAGGCGGCCGTGATCATGGCCGCCGCTGGTATCGCGCCCCAATTCATTCGTCCCGGCCGTGCCTATGCGGCCGACGCGCTGGCGCCCGGCATGATCGGCGGCCCGACGGGCTTCGATGGAGCCGAGCGCTACCAGTATGGCGCCGACACGCCGGAAGGCCGTGCCATCGAGGCGGCCAAGGCGCTGAAGGGCGCCGGCAAGGCGCCGGCCAAGATCGTGCTCGGCCTGTCCGACGGCTCGATCGGCCAGCTCACGCAGCCGTTCCCGGCCGGTGCGCCGTCGATCAAGGAGCTGTGGGAAAAGGAAACCGGCATCGCGATCGAAATCGTCGGTCTGCCGAACGGCCAGGAATTCACCAAGACGATGCAGGACATCTCCACCAAGGGTGGGGCCTACGACATCTACTCGACCGAATGGAACCGCCTCGGCGACCTCGCCGAAACCGGCGGCATCGCCAAGCTCG
>NZ_RZTF01000358.1:2684-6578 GCF_004023175.1 Mesorhizobium sp. M7A.F.Ca.MR.362.00.0.0 | reverse complement strand
CTCCTGCTCCGCCCGTGGATGACGAAGGTGGGGAACGCCTTGGCCCATCGAGACGGTGCCGACATTTTTTCACTGGCCGATGTCGGTTTGCGGTTCATCGGCTCGTCCTTGGGACGGAAGCCAGATCAAACGCAGGACGCCATCATGACCATCAAGCTCGACATCGCCCCCACCAATGACCGTGAACTGGTTCTCGCCCGCATCATCGATGCACCGCGCGAGAACGTCTATCGCTGCTGGACCGACCCGAAACTGATCACGCGCTGGTTCTCGCCAAAACCATGGACGACGCCGCGCGCCGAGATGGATGTGCGCACCGGCGGCTCGAGCCTTGTCGTCATGGCTAGCCCGGACGGCAACGAATTCCCCAACCCGGGAGTCTTCCTCGAAGTCGTTCCCCGCAGGAAGATCGTCCTCACCGACGCCTACACAGAGGCTTGGCAGCCTTCGGAAAAGCCGTTCATGACCGTCGCGCTGACCTTCGAGGACGAGGGCAATGGCAAGACCCGCTACATCGCTCGGGTCAGGCACTGGAGCGTCGCCGACCGCGAACAGCATGAGAAGATGGGTTTCCACGAGGGTTGGGGACAGTGCGCCGACCAGCTCGAAGAACTCGCCAAAACGCTTTGATCCGCCTGACGCTCTGATACCGGCATGACGAGAGGAGATCGATATGTCCAAAACCCTGTTTTTCGCCATTCTTGCTTCGGTTGCAGCGCTCGTTGGCTGCCCAGGCACCACCAATGCGGAGGAGACAAACCCCGCCATGACGACTGAGACGAACGCACTGCCGAAGCCGGAAAAGTCCGGCCTGCTGCCGATCAACGGCCTGAATTATTATTATGCCATCTATGGCAAGGGCGAGCCGCTGCTTCTGCTGCATGGCGGTCTCGGCACCACGGATATGTTCGCGCCGATCCTGCCGAAACTTGCCGAAAACCGCACCGTCATCGGCGTCGACCTGCAGGGTCACGGTCGCACCGCGCTGGGCGACCGCCCATTCACCGTGGAGGCGATGGGCGACGACATGGCCGCCATCGTCAAGGCGCTCGGTTACGATCAGGTCGATGTCATGGGCTATTCGCTGGGCGGCGGCGTCGCCTTCCGCATGGCCGTCCAGAATCCCGAAGCGGTGCGCCGCCTCGTCCTGGTATCGACCGGCTACGCCACGGACGGCTTCTATGACGAGATGCGTCCCCAGCAGGCACAGGTGAGCGCGGCCGCGGCTGAGTTCATGAAGGACACGCCGATGTATAAATCCTACGTCGCCGTGGCGCCGCATCCTGAGGAGTTCCCGAAGCTCCTCGATGCGCTGGGCGGCTTCATGCGTCAGAACCGCGACTACTCGGCCGACGTCGCCAAGCTGAAGATGCCTGTCATGCTGGTCTATGGCGACAGCGATATGTACAAGCCCGAACACGAGATCAAGTTCTATCAGATGCTCGGCGGCGGGCTGAAGGACGCCGGCTGGATGCGCGAGAACCTGTCGCAGAACCGCCTGGCGATCCTGCCCAACCGCACCCACTACGATACCTTCTTCGCGCCGGAGCTGACGGCCGCAGCGCTGCCGTTCCTCAACGGCCAGACCAAGGTCAAAACCTGGGACGAGGTCGTCGGCGAAACCGAGTGAACGCCAAAGCCGCCGGCTGTTGGCGGGCAGCCGGCATTCCATGGCAGCCATGACAGCTTTCGGCGTCATCGCTTCACCCCACTCGCATGGCTCGACGATCCCACGGTTTTCAAGCCGCAAATGCATATTTTCACGGGCTCGAAGCAGCCCTGGGTGGTGCTCGATGACAGCCTGCCGAAATACGAAGGCGCCCCTCCGCCAGGCTAATTTTTCCCTTCTCCCCTTGTTGTGGAAGGAAGTGGATCGACGCGCAGCGCCAAGGGCCAAGGGAGAGCGCAAGCATGGCCAAAATTTAATCCAAATCGACACGAGATAGCCGGCAAAGCGTCATTGGCGGGCCATCATTGTCTCCCTATTTATGGGTCGCGGGTACGGCATTCGAGGAGACGACGGATGAACGACAGCATCAGCACCCTGGACGAGCTTTTGAGCGATCCGATGGTCCTGCTTGTGATGGAGCGCGATCGTGTGCGCCCCGAACAGGTGCGCATGCTGCTCGAACGGGCTCGCCGGCCTTCGACCGATGAGCCCGAAGTGCCGCCGGCGCATGTGATCGCCAGGACATGCCAGAAACTCTGGCTCTGCCCGTAGTCGCTTTGCGATTTTCGCTGTGTATCTCAAGCCGGCTCCAAGGTGGGCCGGTTTCGAACGGCGTGCACTTCGGCACGCCAGCTTACAAATCCGTAAATTGATTATCCGGCCCATGACGATAAGGCTTGCCCGGGATTGACCGATGGTCGGTCCACGCAACTCCGATCTCTCATGCACGGAATTCGATTTTGGCCGATATCTGCACACAAGGCCTGGATACGGGCTTCGTCGGCCTGGGGTTCGCCAAGGTGGCGTTCCTCGGCGTGGTGCAAGGCATCACCGAACTGTTGCCGATTTCCTCGACCGCCCATATGCGCATCGTGCCGGCCGTGCTCGGCTGGCAGGATCCTGGCTCCGCCTTCTCCGCCGCCATGCAACTCGCGGCTCTTGCCGCGGTGGTCAGCTATTTCTGGAGTGATGTCAGGAATATCCTGTTTGGTTCGTTCGACGCTCTGGCGCGACGCGATTTCGCCGACCGGCATTTCAAGCTGGCGCTCTGGATCGTGCTGGCGACGATCCCGATCGTCATCGCCGGCGTGGCGCTGTCGGGCGTGCTCAACGCCTGCAATTCGCCGCTACGCAGCCTGACGGTGATCGGCTGGGCCTGCATCGCAATGGCGATCCTGCTGGCGCTGGCCGAGATCTTTGCCCGTCACCGGCGCAGCATGGGGGGTGCGTCGCTAACCGATGCGCTGCTCGTCGGTGTTGCCCAGATCGGCGCGCTTGTCCCCGGCGTGTCGCGCTCGGGCTCGACCCTGACGGCGGCATTGGGGCTCGGCTTCAAGCGGGCTGAGGCGGCGCGCTTCTCATTCCTGCTCGGGCTGCCTGCCATCGCGCTCGCCGGCCTCAAGGAACTCTGGGAACTGCACAAGGTCCATCTCGACGCCCATGGCTGGTCGGTGCTTGCTGTCGGGCTGGTCGTTGCGTCGATCTCCGCCTTCTTCGCCATATGGGGGCTGATGCACGTGCTGGAGCGTTTCTCGGCCTGGCCGTTCGTCATCTATCGCGGCCTGCTCGGCATCGTCTTGTTATTGAGCGTCGCCATGGGATGGCTTGCCTAAGTCCAGAGCCTTTCACAGTCTCGCTTGAAACAGGTTATATCCGTACCGGACCTCGAACTTCGATTCCGGTAAGCACATGGATTTCCTGACCCTCCTGCAATCATTGCCGTTGCTGCTGGCCTTGGCCAAGGGCGCACTGCCGTCGGTGGCGGCATTTGGCATGGGATTTGGCCAGTGGACCGCTTCACTGCCGCCATGCCGGGACTTCACCTTCGAGGCGACCAGCTATCTCGTTTGCGAGGTCGATCCAAAACGATATCAGCTCGAGCTGTTCTGGAAGGATGCGGCGGGCAAGCCGTTTCAGTCGCTGCACAATCTGCATGCCACGCAACAGGCGGCAGGGCGCACCATGCTGTTCGGCATCAATGCCGGTATGTATCACCCGAACCTCGCGCCGGTCGGCCTCTATGTCGAGCGTGGCCAGGAGATGGCCTCGGTGAAAACGGGATCGGGAAGCGGCAATTTTTCCCTGCAGCCGAACGGCATTTTCTACATGCGCGACGGCAAGGCCGCGGTCCGTGCCACTCGGGATTTCGTGAAGAGGCGCCAGACCGTCGACTATGCGACGCAATCGGGGCCGATGCTGGTGATCGAGGGCAAGCTGCATCCGAA
>NZ_RZTF01000358.1:339-2674 GCF_004023175.1 Mesorhizobium sp. M7A.F.Ca.MR.362.00.0.0 | reverse complement strand
CGGGGTGCGAAAGGACGGCGTCGCGGTTTTTGCGATTTCGAATGGCACGGTGACCTTCCATGCCTTCGCCCGTCTGTTCCGCGATGCGCTCGGCTGCGACAACGCGCTGTTCCTCGACGGCACGATATCAAGTTTGTTTGCGCCTGCCATCGGCCGCAAAGACGACTATTGGAATCTCGGGCCGATGATCGGCGTTTTCAAAAAATCCTAGCCGGTTTCCATCGCGCTTACCCGCACGCGGTATGGGCGAAAAAAACTTGATTCAAACTTTATTGGTAATTTCTCATTCATAACTGATCCGGTTTGTCCGTCGGCTGTCGTTTTGCCCTCGGTCTGTTGTGTTTTGAGTACAGGTCCAGATGCGGATTCCGGGCGTCGTCAGTTTTTTGATCGCATCGCTATGCCTTGCCGGCTGCTCGTCGACGGCCGGCGTCGACGCGCTGGATTTGCAGAAACCGTCCAACGAGACCACCAGTTCCGTGATCCGGCCGCCGGCACCGATCGCCGCTGCTCCGGCGGCAAGGGGCAACAGAGCGGCAAGGGCCGGATTGGCTCCCATGTCTGACAACGGTCCGGGGGAAAAAACGCGCCCGTTCGGTTTGGCGGAGGAGGAAGAGACAGGGGTGTTTGCCGCACCCGACGTGCCTGATCCCCAAGTGCCTGATGTCGGCGGGCTGCCGGTCGAGCCGGCAGCCTTGGTGTCGCCGCCCAAGCTGTTGACCCGCGCGGCACCGGCCATGCTGGCCGGGCCGCTCACCCGTTACGGATTTCGCGACGCCAAGCCGATCAATTTCGGCAAGGGTTCGCCTCGCCGGCTTGCAGTGCACGGCGTCGACGTCTCGCGTTGGCAAGGCAACGTCAACTGCAACTGGGACAAATTGCGGGCCCAGGGCGCCAACTTCGCCTACATCAAGGCGACCGACGGTGGCGACCACCTCGATCCGATGTTCATGAAAAACTGGCGCAGCGCCGACGCCGCCGGCTTGAAGCGCGGCGCCTACCATTTCTTCTACTGGTGCCGCACGGCCGGCGAGCAGGCGGACTGGTTCATCCGCAACGTGCCCAGGGTCGAAGGCGCACTGCCGCCGGTGATCGACGTCGAATGGAACGGCGAGTCCAGCTGCAAGCGGCGGCCGTCGCGCGAAAAGGTGCTGGAAAAGATGCAGGTGTTCATGGACAAGCTGGAGCGGCATTACGGCCAACGTCCCATCATCTACACCGCGCCCGATTTCTACCGCGACAATCTCAGGGGCGAATTCCTCGACTATCCGTTCTGGCTGCGTGCCGTGGCCCAGCATCCGTCAAAGGTCTATCCCGGCCGCAAATGGCTGTTCTGGCAGTATTCCGGCTCCGGCCTGTCGCACGGCGTCACCGGCCGCATAGACCTCAATGTCTTCCATGGCGACGAACGGCAATGGCGCGCCTGGGCCGGCGGCCGGCAGACTGTAGCCGACGCCAACTGAGACAGTCGTCAGTCCCGGCGCGCTCCGCTCTGCCTGATGCCCGCGGTCTGGGCAAGCGCGATATCGGACTGCTCGATGGACACGCTTCGGCCGGCAGCATTGGCTGAGGAAAGTGTCCGGCTCTTTGACCGACATGGACGCATGGGAGGAAAGATGGGTGTGTCATCGGAGGCTCTGGCGCAGAGCCGTCAAACGATCAGCGCTTACGAGGATTATGCGGAACAATATGATGCCATCGTGCGCCATGTCCCCAACGTGAAGGAGCAGGCATCGCTGAAGCGCCTGGTGGCGATTGCCGGCACAGGCGGCCGGATTTTGGAAGTCGGGTCCGGAGCCGGATACGACGCGGATTTTCTGGAGAGTTTGGGTGTCAAAGTCCGGCGCACCGACGCGACCAAGCGGTTCCTGGAACTGCAGGCCGCGCGTGGCAAGCATGGCGAGTTGCTCGATCTCATCACCGATGATCTCGGCGGCCCCTACGACGCAGTTCTGGCCCTGTGCGTCCTCATCCATGTGCCTCGCGACGAGACCGACCAGGTGCTTGCCAAGATAGCCGGGGCGCTGCGGCCGGGCGGCGCCTTTCTCGTCTCGATGCGCAATGGCGACGGCGAGACATCAGGCGAATATCATACGGTCTACTGGCGCAGGGACGACTTCGCGGCCCGTCTCGAAGGCGCCGGGCTCGTCCTCATCAGGGACGATTTCAACGTCGGCCGCGATAGCGAAGAATGGAACACGTTCCTGGCCGTGAAGCCTGCATGACGCGGCGTGGGCTGTTGCCGTTTGCGCTGCTCAACCTTTTCAGATTTTGCGAATAAGCAAGACATTGCCGCAGCCTTGCTGTCTATGTGCAGGTTCCTGCACTCCTGGGG
>NZ_RZTF01000358.1:0-329 GCF_004023175.1 Mesorhizobium sp. M7A.F.Ca.MR.362.00.0.0 | reverse complement strand
CCTGCGTGGTCGCGGGCGCGCTGTCGTTCATCACCTTCATGAAATGGCGAGAGGTGAAGGCACTCAGCCGCTGGCTGCCGACGCCGGGAAAGATCATTTCCTCGCGCGTCGAGGCACGTGAGGTCAGAAACTCGGGCGTTGGTTCGGACAGCACTGACACCACCGAAATGCGCAATTTTCCGGCGATCACCTTCGAATACAAGATCGGCGGCAAGAAATTTCAAAGCTCGCGCTACAGCGTGAAGGAAAATCTGGGGAATTTCGAAGTCGCTGAAACCCTTGCCCAGTTTCCCCGCGGCGCGGACGTGACTGTCTTCTACAATCCGGCC
>NZ_RZTF01000357.1:1120-6620 GCF_004023175.1 Mesorhizobium sp. M7A.F.Ca.MR.362.00.0.0 | reverse complement strand
TCGCGCCATTGTCCGTGCCGCCAGCGCCGCCTCGAAGGCCGCCGAATTCATCCTCGGCTTCCAGCCTGGCGTGGATCAGCAAGCCACCGCGGCAGCGGCGAACGACAAACGGGAAGCGGCGTGGTGAGCCACGCAGAACCGGAGTCGGGACAGCGCTTCGCCGGCTTCCCGGTTCGGTGGCCAGGAGAGTGAGAGGGGTGCCGGTATTTCATGACGGGTTTGGGTCGAGAGAGAGGCTCTCGGCCACCGTCGCGGAGAAAACACCATGGCTACTGCCGTTCAAAAGATCACCTTGTCGTCCTCGCGCGACATCCCTTTCAACAAGTTGGTGCTCGCCCAGAGCAACGTCCGGCGCATCAAGGCCGGCGTCTCGATCGAGGATCTGGCGGCTTCGATCGCCCGCCGGGGCCTGATCCAGAGCCTCCATGTTCGCCCCCTGCTCGATGCCGGCGGCGACGAGACAGGCATATTCGAGGTGCCGGCCGGCGGTCGCCGCTACCGCGCTCTCGAAATGCTCGTGAGCCAGAAGCGGCTTGCCAGGACCGCACCCGTTCCTTGTGTCATGGGCAACAACGCTGTCCTGGCGGAGGAAGTTTCGCTGGCCGAGAACATCGATCGCGTCCCACTTCATCCATTGGATGCCTATCGCGCGTTCAAGGACATGCGCGACAAGGGCATGTCGGAGGAGGAGATTGCCGCCGCTTTCTTCATCTCCGTCACCATCGTCAAGCAGCGCCTGAAGCTGACCGCCGTGTCGCCGGCGCTGCTCGATGTCTATGCCGACGCCGGAATGACGATCGCTCAGCTCGAAGCGTTCTCGGTCAGTGACGATCACGCAAGACAGGAGCAAGTGTGGGAGGATCAAGAACAGCTGGTCGAAAGAGCCATACCAGATTCGCCGCATGTTGACGGAGAACACTGTCCGCGCTTCCGACAAGCGTTCCGTGTTCGTTGGGCTCGATGCCTATGAGGCAGCTGGCGGCCAGGTGCTGCGTGACCTCTTCCAGTCGGATGACGGCGGATGGCTCCAAGACGCGCTGCTGCTCGACCGTCTTGTCGCCGAAAAGCTTCTGAAAGGTCGTGTCTTCCAAAATGATATCGAATCCGTGAGCGAAATTTGCCAGTCGCGGATCCGAGCTCAGGACGTCCTTGGTCAACTTGTGGAAGGGGCCAATGAAGAAGTCGGCGTGCGGTGGTTCGCCATAGGCCATGAAGCTTGTGTAATTCTCTGCGTTCGGGCTGCACGACAGTGTGCGTATCCGCCCCTCGGACAGTTCGGACAACGTTCTCGCCATCGTGCCTTCCGCTGTTCCGAGGCTGTATAGCGAAAGGGGAGCGCGACGATCCCGGGAATATTTTAGCACTGCATGGGCCATCCGGCACTCCTCTTCCAATCTATAGGGAATGCTGCCGTGATAGTGCTGGTCAAAAAAGCCTTGGCGGGTCGCGTGCAGCGCAACCAGATCGCGTAGGAGTTCATCGCTCGGCAGTAGGCGGGCGTCCGCCACAGGCTTCCGGATTGGCATCCCGCTCTTGCCAGCGGCGGTCGCCGCGAAAAAGCCGGCGAGTCCGTTGAGGCGTGGGCCATGGTCGCACTCAGCCAGAAAGTCGTCGAGTCCACGCATCGCAGTATGCCTCCGACACCGTTCGATTGGTGAGATGCCGATACGTCGATGGGGGAAAACCCACTAAGTAAGCGGTTTCTAATATTCCACCGAGCTCAAGTATTGGCTGAGCCAACTGGTAGGCCTGCGTGTTGAAGGGGTCTTTCACTTGATTGTCATTTTTTCGCGGAAGTCACATCTTCTACCAATCCAGAGTTATTTTCGTGTTGTTCAGCAACCCATGGTTCTCCACATCACGCAACTGGCTCCTCGCCAGTAAGGAGGCTGTGGATACGTGAATACTCTAGCCCTCGACCCGACCGAGAATCGTCGTTCACGGCACCAATCGCTTGCCCACAAGTATGAGAGTTGGGGGAGCGTGCGGGCGGACGTAATCAAAAGAACTGGGCTTGAGCGTCAGGAGACAAGAATCCTCCAGCCAAACCATGTGTTCTTGATGAACCTGAAGGGCACAGCGTGCCGTGGAGAAGACATTGTGGATGGGCGCCGGATTGCCTTTTTGCCGCGCCGGGCCGGTTCGATCATTTTCATGCCCGCCGGCAGTGATTGGAATGGGTGGGATGAGGGTGACGCGACCGCTTCCTACCTCCTGGTCTCAATTGAAAAAGGGTTCGCCGAAGAGGTGTTTGCGGGCATGGCTCGCCATCGCCCGGCGGTGCTGCCGCCTTCGATCGGATTTCGGGACAGCACTGTAGAGTTGGCGTTGCAGAGGATTGCCTTGGAGCTAAAGCAGCCTGACCCAATCAGCGCAACGATGGTGGAGAGCCAGGCCACGCAATTGCTCGTGCAGATGTTCAGGTTGAACGGCGTCCATCAGGAGCCGGCAAAAGGCGGTTTGTCGTCGTTCGACCTCAAGCGCGCCGTGGGCATGATCGAGGCCATGTCGGACGGCAGACCTACGCTCGCCGATTTGGCAAAAGAGGTTGGGATTAGCCGGTTCCATTTCTGGAGGGCCTTCAAGCAGTCGACAGGCATGACGCCGCACGCATTCATAGCGCAGCGCCGATTGGAGCAATCGGCGGATATGCTGCGATCGACCAATTTGTCGGCCACGGAAATCGCGTTGGAATGCGGTTTCGGCAGTTCGAGCCATTTCGCCACTGCCTTTAAGCGGAGCTTCGGCGCGAGCCCCACGGAATTTCGTCGTAAGAGCAGAATCTAGGTCGACGCTTGTGGGTTATTAGCAAGTATCGGAAAACCCTAACGTCACAGTAAAGCAGGCTTGGCGGAAGAAAGTATCAACGGCGATCAGCCGGATACGCCGCTCATGTCAAACCTGGTTCGTACTCATCATCGCAAAGGACGGGTCTACCGGCCCAATCCCTGCTTCGGATTCCTGGCCAGCACGCTATCGGCGGCCGTTGCCCGAAGCGGCTACTATATCGCATCTGCCTGGATTCTCGTCGAGCGAGGATACGGAACTGCCGGTTTGGCGACGTTCCTTGCGATCGTTAGCATTGTCGAATTTATCGCGAGCCCTCTGGCCGGCGTAGCGGCGGATCGATTTGAAAGACGACGCCTGAACGTTGCGGCAGACCTCAGCCGCTTCGTCGTGATGCTGGCCACCGCTTGCGCGCTTCTCTACATGGACGTTTTCCTGGTCATCTGTCTGTCAGCGGTCCTGTGTTCGTTTTGCGACCGTGTCGCGCTGACGAGCTCTCAATCAATGATCCCCGTCATAGCTGACGGCCGCGATCTTGTAGCATCGAATTCCGCCGTCTTCTTCGTCATGCAGTTCGGCAGTCTTGGGGCAGCTCTGCTCGCAGGGCCGTTGCTGCATGAGCAGTCGCCAGCCCTGCCATTCACCGTTCTTGCTGCCTTCTTTCTGTTTTCAGCAGGTTGCCTGGCCTTGATGCAGCTGGAACCGGTTTCGCGCGATGTCCGCATCGCCAAAATCTCGGCAGCACGATTTGATCTGAGCCTGCGTCGTCTCATCGTCGTCTACGCGCTTCTCTATACAAGCGCGGTGCTTGTCAGCGTAATGGGATCTAGCTTCGTCTTCCAGGAGCAGAAGGGTACTGCCGTGGATTTCGGCTACCTTGAGGCTGCATGGTCGGCGGGCTCACTGATCGGCGCGATCTCGCTGTTCGGCATTGAAAGAGCAATGAGTAGCCAAGCGCGGCATCTCATTCTTTTGGGCTCTACGGCGCTGGTACTCATGGCGCTGGCATATCTGCACATGCCCTGGACAGTGATCCTTTTTGCCGCGCTCGGATTTCTATACAATCTTGGACGCGTTAGCGTTGAAGTCACATTGCAGTCGCGTGTACCCGTTTATCTGTTGGGCCGGGCAAAAGGCATTATGCATTGTGTGGCCGTGGTGCTCGGTTTACTCGTCTTCGGCATCGCCGCCGCGGTAGGAGATCGAGTACTTCCTTCGACGATTTTCTTCAGCTTTGGAGTGATGCTGCTCATCAGTATTTGGTGTTTGAGCGTCGATGTCGTTCAGACGCAAGAAAAGGGTGAAACGTGAGGTGGAAGAGCTAACAGCAGGCGCAGACGCGAAACAGGCAGTGCTCGAGTCGCTAGCCGCGCTCTACCCATGGATGCGATCCTATCATCCCCGTCCGATCCGCGACTATGCGTTCCGCTTGTTCGAGGCGCCAGCTTCGAAAACCGTGCCGGAAATTCGCCGTCACGCCCTTACCAAGTTGCTCGACGCGATCAAAAACGCAGGAGAGCGAAACGGATTGCCCATCAATGCCGTTTCACAAATCTGCAGAGAATTCGAAAAGCGCCGTGTGATGCAGACAGGCCCTCACTTGTTTCTCCTCACGGAGCCGGAAGCCTATTACACACACATCTTCAGCCTCCTTGGACTCTCGGCGCATGGCTGTTCGACCTACGTTTCCTATGCGGTTTCGACGGTGAGCCTTGTTGAGAAGGCACGCAAGGGACCAGGCTGGCTCACTGTCGACGGGAAACCGATCAACGTCTTCGGCCTCAGCCGAAGCCGGATGATTGGATATAGCCTGCTAGCCGGACCAGGACCCTATAGGTTCGACTTGTTGCCGACCGAACCAGACACTGAGGGAGAGGCGCTCACGCTGCTTCGTAGCCTGCTGCCAACAACGCACTTCGAGCGGCCCGCGCATGCCATCAAGGCAGCCAATCTCATCCTTTGGCCAAGAATGTTCGGAGGCCGCTTTGCCTTTCTGCAGATCGACGACGAGGATATTGCCGACCTGGTGGCGGACCATCTGGCGGACGAAAATTCCTGGCTACGCATGAGACTTCTGGAAGACCCGAAGTTCGCTGCCAATATCCTTGCCGGCCTCGACGGGCTCGCGTCCGGCCCGTGGAGTGGCTGGCTCGCGCGCGGTACTGATTTCTTCTGGTTCTATGAAAATGGCAAGCGCCGTCCGCTGCGTCTGATCGCCGGCGAACTCATCGATCCTGCGACCGGTACGAAGGTGGCGTGCTTCACAGCCCCCGACATTCTCAAGCGGCTGGCAAACCGCAGCCTTGTCCCGAATCTCCTGCTGATGTTTCTGGTTTTGTCGATCCTGCCCGGCGTGCGCGCGCTTGGAGGCAGCTATCAGCCGATCTACTACCCCCTGATGCGCTATGTCGTCTGTCGGGCGCTCGAGGTCGCAGGCGTGGATGAAGATCTTCGTCAAGCCCTCGCAACGGACGACGTGCCGGGAGCTTGGGGACATCGGGTCATTGAGTGCGATGATGATCCGCTCGAGCTATTCCTAGATGGCAGGAACGCCGCGATGAGTGATCTTATCGACCGTTTGAGCGATATTTCCTTCGCCGAGGCATGTGGAAGCATGAGAGGCTTCGTGTCCGACCCGTCGTGGCAAGAACTTCACAGCCGACTTCGGCAGGGGTTGGTCACACCGGCCGATGAGGAATGGGCCTTTTCCTGA
>NZ_RZTF01000357.1:0-1110 GCF_004023175.1 Mesorhizobium sp. M7A.F.Ca.MR.362.00.0.0 | reverse complement strand
TTCCTGAAATGCTTTATGCAATCTAGCAGCTGGCATGTGTAGGTCGGCATGCGAACGGCTGCTCGCGCCTGATGCTACGGCGGAATGGCATGATTAAATGACTGATACTGCAACATTATCATTCGTTCTGTTGGTACGACGGGCTGTGCGTTTTGGCGCGAAAATCATGGCGCAAAGCGCACCGGCACTTTACCCTCCAAATCATGATTCGCCTCGATCCCGCGACTGCCAGCTTCTCTGCGCCGCCCTTCGTTCCGGCTTGGGCGATCACAAGCGCCGGCGCGCCGAGTGACGGCGACGCGGCCTTCCGGGCAGGCGCCGCCCTGGGTGCCCTCGATACGCTCACCCGCGCGCAGCCTGCCGGGGCCGGGGCCTGGCGGCAGCGCCTGGCGCTTAGCTGCGCCGCCGCCAGCATGCGGCTTGTTGGCCGCGCCGAGGACGCGGCCGCCCTGCGCGACGCCTGGTATCTGCGCCAGGTCGGGACCGACCCTGGACCCGCCGGCACCATCTTTGGGGCCTGGCGGCAATTGGCCGAGCAGCCGCCTGTCGCCAGCGCCGCTCGGCTCGAAAAGATCGTCGACCAGCTCGGGCTCCACTGGGATGGTGCCGCGCTCGCCGACCTCTGCACAGAGATCGAAAAACTGGCGGGGTTGCAGCGGCCGGCGCCATTCGCCGCCGCGGCGATTGCCGCTCACGTCGTCGCCGTACGCCCCAGCTGCGAGCTTTTTGCCTGGTGGCTCGCCGACCTGGTGCTGGCGCACAGCCTGCGCTGGCCGCAGTCGCTGCCGCTGCTGATGGCTCAGGCCTTTGGTCCGGCTTTTCGCCCCGACGGCGGCGGCAAGCGCATTCGGCCGGGCGAAAAAGGGTTTGAGCGCGCGGTCTGTGTTGCGCTGGTTCAAGCAGCG
Source organism: Mesorhizobium sp. M7A.F.Ca.MR.362.00.0.0 (assembly GCF_004023175.1). Classification (NCBI taxonomy): domain Bacteria; kingdom Pseudomonadati; phylum Pseudomonadota; class Alphaproteobacteria; order Hyphomicrobiales; family Phyllobacteriaceae; genus Mesorhizobium; species Mesorhizobium sp. M7A.F.Ca.MR.362.00.0.0. Next base: position 205 of record NZ_RZTF01000357.1, on the reverse strand, counting down.
GCGGAGTCCTGCCGGCTGGCCGCCGAGTTGTCGCGCCGTGCCGAAAGGCTCATCGCCATCGCACCAAATTTGCGCGCCAAGGGCGCCAGTGAGGTGATTCAAAGACTGCTCGACGAAGACGCCGTTTCGGGCTCGCTGACGACCAAAAACCTGTCTCGCTTTGCCGCGCGGCGCCTGTTCGACCGGCTGCAACAATTGGATGCCG